>NZ_OSDX01000014.1:0-100746 GCF_900382755.1 Vibrio sp. Evd11 | reverse complement strand
AGAGAAGCAATCGAGAATTTCTATACTGTGACTCTTCCAGAGATCGCAAGCTCTTTGATATCTCGAATAAATGATAATTTTCAGGTGCTCAAGCAAGCATCTTCAAGTTGATTGGGTATAAAGCGTTGTTCAAACGACTATTTAATTTGAAAGACGGAGAGAGATTCGTTGTATTCATCAGATTTTAATTTAGGGCGTTTAATCGTGTTAGACCACTTCTTTTCGGTATTGTCTGGGCGAGCTTCCACTCCACTTACGAAAGGCATGTCGAAAGTTAGCGCTGTCTGAAAACCCAACGCGCTCAGATATCTCTTCAATGCTCATTTGAGTTGAAGAAAGGTAGTGTCGAGAAAGGTGAAAACGAACGTGGTCAAGTATCTTCTGGTAACTCGTATCGACGGCTTTGAGGTGCCGGCGCAGCGTTCGAGAAGACATCCCCAATTCTGATGAAATAGATTCTATCGAAGGGTAACATCCAGGTCTCTCTAGTAGCATTTGAGAGACTTTTTCTTTTAGGCTGGTGGACGCACTGACTTTTGCCAACATGTCGTCACACGATTTCAGGCACATCTGCAGCGTGATGGTATTGGCGGTAGGAAGAGGCGAGTACAAACTTGTTGCATCAAACTGCCATTCAAGGCGATCACTATTGAATTCAACGGGGCAACGGAAAATCTCTGTGTAGAGGTCGCCGTATTCTGGCTTAGGGTAAGGGAAGCGGATCACTTGAGATGGGAATGGCTGTTGTAGTACTTCTTCACACAGGCTTTGAATTGCGGTGAACCAATATTCGCAACAAAATGGCAGCAGCGAGTCCAAGTCGATCAGCTGCTCGGCTCTAAAGTATCCAACGTTATCTTCTACTGACATCGTTTTTCTAAGTACAGGGCCTGCAAGCTGCAGATATTTAAATCCAATCAGCAAAGCATCTAAAAGCGTTTCACTACTGAATACGGCATAACCTAGAACGCCAAAGTCGCTAAACCGCGCTTGTTGGCCGACTCTTAACCCTAAACCGCCTTCATCAGTGTTCGCCAATGCGTTACTGAACACCGCCAACTTTTGCGCCAAGGTAATGTGGGTGTCTGGCGTGTTGAGCTGCAGAGCATCAATGTTACTGCCTTCCAATAATGCTTCGATATTGAGGGCGGGTGACATATAGCGATGCAGTAATTGAAGATCAAGAATGCCGAATGCTTGCATATCGGGTTCGTAGACTGCGGTGTATTTCATAGGATGCCTCTTGTTGAATATTGCCATCTTAACCGAACTCTTAACATTTTCGCTTGTCGCCTGTTCTCACTTTCCCAAGCTTGTTCAAACTTTTGCTTTATGCGTGCAAGGTTTTACAAGGCCTGATAGAGCTGTGTCCGAATATCACCGGTTTTTGTCTTTTTGAAACCTGTTCGAAATGTTATCAAAATGTTGTAATTTGATGGGTTGCATATTGGAACATCTCAAACATTTTGCTCAATAATTACTATTTTGCTCAATAAATACTCTTACCTACATGACACGCCAATGTGCAGGGTTTGATAGCAACAAAGACAACACTTATTACAACGATTAAAACGTCTACGGTGACTGTGATTAACAGGTCTAAGCCGAATAAGGAGATCATGGATGCACAATCTTGCTGTTAACTTGGAGCGCAGCGCTTCGCTTTTTCCAACTAAAGCCGCTCTGCGTATGGGATCGGATGAAGTCAGCTTTTCTCAGTTAGAACAACTTTCTGGAAACGTGGCCGCGAATCTAAAAAGACTCGGGCTAAAGAAGGGAGATAAGGTCGCGTTGTCGTGTCCGAACGTCACATATTTTCCAATCGCTTATTACGGGATTCTAAAAGCGGGCTGTGTGGTGGTGCCTTTGAATGTGTTATTCAAGGCCAGAGAGATCGCTTATCACCTCAATGATTCAGATGCGAAAGCTTATTTATGCTTTGAGGGCAGTGAAGAGCTGCCAATTGGACGCTATGGATTACAAGGCTTCGAGCAGGCAAATCAGTGTGAACATTTTATTGAGATGCCACTCCCAACAAGCTCAGGAACTCCTTCAGAAGCACATCAGCAACATGAATCGATTACCGACTGGATGGCACAACCTTTGGCTTCGTTTGAGTCTGTGGCGTGCAATGGTGATGATACAGCTGTAATTCTGTATACCTCAGGTACTACAGGTCAGCCAAAAGGCGCAGAGCTTTCACACACCAACATGCAAACCAATGCGATGTCGTCACAATATTTGATGAGATTGGAATACAGCGATACGACAATGGCCACGCTCCCTTTGTTCCACAGTTTCGGCCAGACCGTAATGATGAACGCGAGTGTGTTAACGGGGTCGACCATGGTATTGATTCCTCGTTTTGAACCGTCACTGGTTATTAAACAGATCATTAGCCACAAAGTCAGTGTGTTTGCGGGCGTACCTACTATGTATATCGCGTTGTTGCGAGCAGGAGAAGAGTCGTTAGAGCGCTCTGAACAAGTCAAACACAGCTTAAGGCTTGGCGTGTCTGGCGGGGCCTCTATGCCGCTTGAGGTTATTCGCCAGTTTGAATCGCGATTCGAACTTCCGGTATTGGAAGGTTATGGGCTGTCTGAAACTGCGCCGGTTGCCACGTTTAATCATATTGATGGTGATCGCTTGTCGGGCAGTGTTGGCCAACCCTTGTGTGGGCATCTCATCAAAATTACAGACATACAAGGTAACTCAGTCGCCAAGGGTGAATTGGGCGAAGTCTGCATCAAGAGTCCAAGTGTCATGAAAGGCTACTATCAAAGGCCAGAAGCCACTGCAGAAGCTATAAGAGACGGTTGGTTCCTAACTGGAGATATCGGACGCACCGATGAGCACGGCAACTTGTTCATTGTTGACCGAGTGAAAGACATGATTATCCGTGGTGGCTACAACGTGTATCCGCGCGAAGTTGAAGAAGTTTTGATGTGCCATCCTGATGTCGAAATGGTCGCAGTTGTGGGTGAGCATCATGATCGCCTAGGCGAAGAGATTCACGCTCATGTGGTGCTTCATGAACATACACAATGTAATAGCGAAGTACTGATAGCTTGGTGTCGTGAACAATTAGCCGACTACAAATACCCTCGCAAGGTGTTCATTCGTAAAGCACTACCAATGACGGCAACAGGCAAAATTTTGAAACGAGAATTGCACCCACTAGAAATAGCGAAGATGACCAATGGATAGTTATGATTTTATTATTGTTGGCGGTGGTTCTGCGGGTTGTGTCATGGCTTCGCGGCTATCTGAAGACCCCAATATTACGGTTTGCTTACTAGAAGCGGGTGGTAAAGACACGAGCCCATTCATTCATACTCCAGTTGGCGTGGTGGCAATGATGCCAACCAAACTCAATAACTGGGCTTTTGAAACCGTTGAACAACTGGGTTTGAACGGCCGCAAAGGTTACCAACCGAGAGGTAAGACACTTGGCGGTTCTAGCTCTATCAATGCCATGATGTATGCTCGTGGGCATCGTTACGACTACGATACGTGGGAAAGCTTGGGTAACACCGGGTGGGATTATGAATCGTGTCTGCCTTACTTTAAGAAAGCAGAAAATAACGAAGTCCACCAAGATGAGTATCACGGCCAAGGTGGTCCATTGAATGTGGCTAACCTTCGATCGCCAAGCCCAATGTTGGAACGCTATTTAACTGCGTGTGAGTCGATTGGTGTCCCTCGCAATGAAGACATCAACGGTGCCGCTCAGTTTGGTGCAATGCCAACTCAGGTAACTCAGATTAATGGTGAGCGATGCAGCGCGGCCAAGGCTTATTTAACGCCAAACCTTTCAAGACCAAATCTTACGGTCGTGACCAAGGCAACCACCCATAAGGTCTTATTTGAGGGGAAGAAAGCGGTAGGTGTTGAATACGGCTCGAATGGCAAGCGTTACCAGATCCAATGTAACAAAGAAGTGATTCTATCCGCTGGCGCTTTTGGTTCCCCCCAACTGCTGTTATTGTCGGGTGTCGGCGCTAAAGGTGAATTGGATGCGCATGGTATCGAACAAGTTCATGAATTACCTGGAGTGGGAAAGAACCTTCAGGATCATATTGATTTAGTGCATTCGTACAAATGCAGTGAAAAGCGTGAAACTTTTGGTATCTCGCTGCAAATGGCCTCTGAAATAACCAAAGCCTTACCGCTCTGGCACAAAGAGCGTCGTGGCAAGATGACCAGTAATTTTGCAGAAGGGATAGGCTTTCTCTGTTCAGAAGATCATATCGCCGTGCCGGATTTAGAGTTTGTATTTGTCGTCGCTGTGGTTGATGACCACGCCCGAAAAATACATACCAGTCATGGGTTTACCTCTCACGTCACCTTACTACGACCGAAAAGCATAGGCACCGTAACGCTCAATAGTAGTGATCCTTATGATCCGCCTAAGATCGACCCTGCGTTTTTCAGTCATCCAGAAGACATGGAGATTATGACTAAGGGCTGGAAGAAACAGTATCAAATGCTAGAGAGCTCGGCGTTTGATGATATCCGTGGCAATGCTTTTTACCCAGTCGACGCAAGTGACGATAAAGCTATCGAACAAGATATTCGTAACCGTGCGGATACCCAGTATCATCCAGTGGGAACCTGTAAAATGGGGGCTAGTGATGATTCGCTGGCCGTTGTAGATAAAGACCTTAAAGTCTATGGGTTGAATAACTTAAGAGTCATTGATGCTTCTGTGATGCCGACATTAGTGGGAGCGAATACCAATGCGCCAACTATCATGATCGCCGAAAAAGTTGCAGACCAAATAAAAGAACAATACGGTTTTAGCAAGCAACAAGCCAATGAACAGGCAGAAGACGAGATGGTTGTATAATTAAGAGAAACAGAGATAACTGATTGATTTAAAGTAGGTTAGGGAGTCTTATTTTGGTAAGGCTCTCTAACCTATTTTTTTGCACGCTTCTTCAAGCACCAGCTAAATCAAAAGCGATATAAAATACGGATCTATTTGGTCAGAGCTTGATTAAGCCATTGATCAAATTGACCTTTTGGTAACGCACCGTTAATCGTATCGACACGTTTGCCATCTTTAAACACCATCACCGTCGGAATACTTCTGATTTGGTACATCGCGGCAAGCTGTTGCTGAGCTTCAGTATCAATCTTAACGAATCGAACATCTCCTGAACGCTCTTTTGCGACGTCGCTGAACACTGGCGCAAAGCCCACACATGGGTTGCACCATGTCGCCCAGAAATCGACAACCACAGGCTGTGAACTGTTCAAGATAGATTGGAAATTAAGTAACGTTCCCTCGATAGGAGCGCCATCGAGCAATGCTGTTTTGCATTTACCGCAGGTTGGGCTTTCTGAAATTCTTTCTGAAGGAACTCGGTTTACGCCATTACAAGAAGGGCAACGTGTGTTGAATGTAGACATAACTTTCTCTTTTTATTGTAACTCCGTGTCTAACGCGATTTACGAATCAGGCACGGAGCGCTTATACTGTTTAAAACTAGAATACGATACTTAAATAAAAACAAACAATAAACAGGTAAATGATGACAAAATTTTACGCCGAAATTACTGGCTGGGGAAAGTGTCTGCCACCAGCCGTGCTGTCCAATGATGATCTAAGCACTTTCATTGATACGTCTGACGAGTGGATTCGAACTCGAACTGGTATCGAAAACCGTCGTATCAGTCATGTAAATACCTCTGAACTTGCGACTGTCGCTGCAAAACATGCAATGGCGTGTGCTGGCCTAACTGCTGAAGATATCGATCTTGTTATCATCGCGACGTGCAGCCCAGACTCACTTATCCCAAACACCGCATCTAAGGTTCAACAGAACCTAGGCATTAAAAGCGCAGCGGCTTTCGACCTTAATGCGGCATGTACTGGCTTCATTTACGGTGTTGAAACGGCGACTCGACTGATTCAAGCGGGTAACTATCGTAATGCTATCGTTGTGGGCGCAGAACGTCTTTCATTCTTCATCGACTGGACCAAGCGTGATACCGCGGTTCTTTTCGGTGATGGTGCTGGCGCTGTGGTTCTATCTCGCACCGAAGAACAAGTTGGCTTACAAGAAGCTCAGATCGGTTGTGATGCTGAAGGCCGCGATATTCTAGCAGTACCAAAATTCGGTACATCTATGGATCGCTTTGCTGCTGACAACGGTTACTGGGACTTTGATTTCGTTGGTAAAGAGATCTTCAAACGTGCAGTGAAAGGCATGGGCGCAGCGGCACATACAGTATTGAGCCGCACTGGTATCTCAACCGACAACATTGACGTTGTGATTCCGCACCAAGCGAACATCCGAATCATTCAAACTCTTTGTGATATGGCGGGTATCGATCGCGAGAAAGCGTTTGTTAACATCCAAAACTACGGCAACACGTCCGCAGCGACTGTGCCAATCGCATTGTGTGAATCGCTAGAGCAAGGTTTCGTTAAGCCTAACGACAACATTCTTGTTGCGGCATTTGGTGCGGGTTTAACGTGGGGTGCTGGCCATATTAAATGGGGTAGCCGTGTTGAGCCGCTAGGTCAATCAGATGCTAAGCTTCCAGAAGCCGACAAATCTGCTTTAGAGCTTCTAGAAAGAGCCATTTTACACTGTAAAACGCGTCCTAATTCTGATACCGAGTAGCATCATGGCGCAAGTTCGTTTTATTCTGTGAATACAGAAAACCACGGGTTTACCCGTGGATGAATGCCAATTCCAAAATTACAGCGTAAGCTGTTTGTAATTTTGGTCAACGCTTTAGCGTTGTCACGGTAAGTACTCCGGGCATGCCCGGGGGAATCTTCGACAGAAGCCGACCTCAATGGGGCGGCTTTAGTTCACAAAGCTACTTTTGTTCGACAGCAAAACTCAAAAGGTTGGTTACAATGTAACTTGAACGCTTCACCACGCTTTCTTAACTTTGTTGCTGAAAGCGATGGCGAGATTGTCGGCTACATCATCTGGGTTCAGAAAAGCGGGTTTAGACCTGAAGCTGTTTTAGAACTAGAGCAACTTGCCGTGTTACCAAGCGCGCAGGGGCAAGGATTGGGTAAAACGCTGATTCTAGATTCGCTGCCGCAGGTAAAACAGCATTTGGCGGAGCAAGGCTCGACGCTCAAACATGTTCTGGTTACCACCAGAGCAGACAACTTTGCACAAAAGCTTTATCAATCGACGTTGGGCGCAGAGGTCGAAACCACGATTTCAAACCTGTACTCTGCGGATGAAGTGCTTATGATAGCTCGCAATGTAGGTGAGCGAATCTGATCGCTGAGTTATTAGAACCCATTATAATCAGCGATCTAAATTGATTTACGTTTTATTAGGGACTTCTACAGTCCCTTTTGTTATTTCTTAGGAAGTGTTTTGAAGACAGTTTTAGCAATTGGCTACGTTTGGCCAGAACCGAATTCATCGGCGGCGGGCAGCCATATGATGTCACTTTTACGCCTGTTCAAGAGACAAGGTTGGTCAGTTGAATTTGCAACGCCAGCTCAAGAAACCGAGCACATGATCGATCTCTCTGAAGAGGGCATCTCGAGCAAATCCATACAGTTAAATTGCGATAGCTTTGACCAGTACATCGAAGATCTGCAACCCGATGTCGTGATGTTTGACCGTTTTATGATGGAAGAGCAGTTTGGTTGGCGTGTTGAGAAAGTATGCCCGAATGCATTTAAGTTACTGGATACGGAAGACTTGCAGTTCTTACGCAACGCGCGCCATGAAGCGGTTAAGAAAGAGACTGAACTGACCAAAGCGCATTTGTACAGCGACTTGGCTAAACGTGAAATTGCCGCGATTCTACGCTGTGATCTTTCGTTGATCATTTCTAGCCATGAGATGGAGTTGCTTCAATCTGAGTTTAATATCGATCCAAAACTGCTTCATCACTTGCCGTTCATGGTTGATCTCAACACTCTACCTGCAAGCACGAAAAGCTTTGAAGAACGTAAGCATTTCATGACGATAGGCAATTTTAGACACGCACCGAACTGGGATGCTGTACTTCAGTTGCAAAAGATTTGGCCGAAGATTCGTAAACAGTTGCCTGAATCTGAACTTCATATTTACGGATCTTACCCGCCGCCGAAAGCAACGGCTTTGCACAACCCTAAAACCGGTTTCCATATCAAAGGTTGGGCTAAAGACGCTCAAGAAGTGATGGAACAGGCACGTGTGTGTGTTGCACCTCTACGATTTGGCGCGGGCATTAAAGGCAAGTTGCTTGATGCGATGAAGTTACAAACTCCGAACGTGACGAGTGAAATCGGCAGTGAAGGCATGTTACCGCAAGGTGATTTGCAATGGCCGGGCGCGGTTGCAGACGATATTGACGAGTTTGTTGAAGCCGCAGTTGCTCTGTACAAAGATGAAGAGAAGTGGCTTAAAGCACAAAGCCAATGTCATTCAATCCTTGAAGCGCACTACGAGCAGAATCAACTGGGCGACACATTGATTGAGCGATTAACTGCGTTAGAGTCTGGTCTTGAATCTCATCGACTGGATAACTTCTTTGGTTCGATGCTCAAGCACCACAGCATGGCGAGCACCAAGTACATGTCGCAATGGATAGCTGAAAAGAACAAGACTAAGTAACCGACACAATAAACCGAATCAAATCATAAGCCCTTAGGTTAACGCCTAGGGGCTTTTTTCATGCGGGACGCTTATTAATTCCAGACTTACAAACCGAAACATACTAGTAATATATTAGCATTGACTAATTTATATTTATTAGTAAACTCTAATATAAGTTTATTAGTAAGTCCTAATTTAAAGTTGCGACGAGTTAAATTTAAGCAGTAACGAGTTAGATTCGAGTTGTTAGATAGGAGAGGTAGGTGATGAGTTTAATACCTTGGGATGCATTGTTCGGTGGCATGTTGTTAGGCGCGTCGGCAATTATTCTTATGTTAGGAATAGGGCGAGTAGCAGGAATTAGCGGCATTGTTAGCCGACTATTGCCATTAGGTGCGAACAATAGTGCAAGTAAGGCTTCTCAATCAGGTTCGGACAACAACGCTGAGAAGACCGAAAAGCACTGGCGCATTGGCTTTGTTGTGGGAATGGTCGCAAGTGGTTGGGTATTGATTCCGACGGGTTACCAACTTCCACAGTTGGAAGAGATGAATCTCGCTTTAGTGATTATTGCTGGTCTTTTGGTCGGCTTTGGTACCAAAACAGCGAACGGTTGTACCAGCGGGCATGGCATTGTCGGAATGGCTCGTTTGTCTAAACGATCTATTGTTGCGACCTGTGTATTTATGGGTGTGGCAATCGTAACCGTGTTTATCAAGAACCTGATTGGCTTGGGGGTATAATGAAAAACGCTTCATTTACTATCGTTATCGGTTTGGTCGCAGGTATTCTGTTTGGGTCAGGAATGATCATTTCAGGCATGGTTGATCCTGAGAAGGTACTCGGCTTCTTAGACATTACCGGTAACTGGGACATTAGTTTGGCATTCGTCATGGGCGGCGCGCTGTTGGTCTTCGCTCCGTTTTATCATCTGGTCATTAAAAAGCGTGCTAAAGCGATCAATGGCGATCCGTTAGATAGCCGTAACAATCCACTAATCGACAGAAAGCTGATTCTTGGCTCTACAGCGTTTGGCTTAGGCTGGGGGATTGCAGGCTTTTGCCCTGGCCCTGCGGTAACCAGCCTAAGTGGAGGCAACCCGACGGTATGGGTGTTTATGGTCAGCATGCTGGTGGGAATGTGGCTGGCGGGTCGTACGAACAAAACCTGCTAGCGTTTAACCTATCGCTTGTCGCATAAGGCTTTATATGAGCATTTGAGAGGCTGACTCGCTTTAATTAGAAAGCCAGTCAGCCTCTTTTTACATCTCTATCTACTATTTAACAGTCGTTGAAACTGGGCAGTGGTCACTGAGTTTGTAGTCGAGCACATCTTGCGTTTCAAATACCTTTTGCTTCGCAGGAGTAGCATCTAAGGACTCGCTTACCACAATATGGTCTATTACTGAACGGAACTGGTGCGTGCGGTGGTTATTACGATTTGAGCGAACCTTACAATCTGCTCGAGTTTTTCTTGTTGCCAATTGAGCATCGGTGTTTTGCGTCATATCTTTCCACATCCAATCTCTTGTATAGGAGAGGTTGTGGTTAAAGTCGCCCAGAATCGCGTAGTCTTCGCCTTTACGTTCTCTTTGCTGTATCCACTTATTCAGTTGTTGAGCTTGGTCTTTGAGCCTTGAACAGTCACGGGTAGACTTATACGCGCCGCTGCAACCCGCCTTTAAATGCACTGACAACATGTGAATTGGTTTTGTGTCCGTTTCTACAACCATATAGCTGGCAAACCTAAGCTTGCTGTTAGCACTCGTTTCTAGAGGAAAGTCAGCGTAGTCAGTGAGAGCGATTCCTTTACGAACCGCGAAGCCCGTATATTGGTTCACTTCTTTGAATTGTCGGTTACTGTTTTTGGGCAATGAACGATCAGATATCAATATTTCATATTGGTCACCAGCGATGCGTTGAATGGCATTTACGTCATCGACTTCTTGAAAAGCAACCACATCCGCATCTAAGGATTGGAAATACTGTTCGAGCTTATCGAAATCCGCTTGCTCACGTTGGGCAGGAAACTTATTCACAGCCACATTGGTTGATAACCATTCGATATTCCAACTTGATATGGTCAAAGGTTCAGCAAATGCATGGCTACTGAGTAAGCAACCTAGCATTA
The DNA here is from genome assembly GCF_900382755.1 of Vibrio sp. Evd11. Classification (NCBI taxonomy): domain Bacteria; kingdom Pseudomonadati; phylum Pseudomonadota; class Gammaproteobacteria; order Vibrionales; family Vibrionaceae; genus Vibrio; species Vibrio sp. Evd11. The sequence goes on along the minus strand of NZ_OSDX01000014.1, from coordinate 90,043 downwards.
CCCACTTTTGAAGTCGTTTCATTCCAAATATCCCTAATTTTGTCGTCCAATATAGTTGAGCCGTTATCCTACAACACTTACCGAAAATTCAACTCTTTTTAGCAGTTTTTTTATTGTTACATTGTTTCTTTTCGACTTGAGAACTCACGTAATAATATTGGATTTATCTTGTTCAGCGTGCGCGTTTTATTGATCCAAATCAATACTCAAAGTTGGTGGTTCTCGTTAAATACGCCACAATATCTAGTGTTAGTTAAACGATAAATCGCTCTATATAGTGTGTTTGTGGATAAGTCTGTGAATACCTCAAGAGTAAGGAGAAGTGGTGAAATCAATCGTAATCAAGCGTGATGGCTCAAGAGCTCCATTCAGTAGAGATCGCATCCAAGCTGCAGTGGAAGCAGCGTCAGAAAAAGCCGATAAGGAAATTGCTATTTATGCTCTGAATGTGGCATTAGCAGTTGAGTTGAAGCTCGAAGACTACGATGAAGTTCATATCTCTGAAATTCAAACCATGGTCGAGAACGAGCTAATGCAGGGACCTTATAAGTCTCTGGCTCGTGCCTACATTGAATATCGTCATGACCGCGACATCGCACGTGAAAAGCAAAGCGCTTTAACGCGTGAAATCGAAGGCTTGATCGAGGAAAGCAATGTTGATCTGATCAATGAGAATGCCAACAAAGACGGCAAAGTTATCCCAACTCAGCGTGACCTGCTGGCGGGTATCGTGGCTAAACACTATGCGAAAACTCACATTTTGCCGCGTGACATCGTACAAGCTCACGAATGTGGTGACATTCACTACCACGATCTAGACTATGCACCGTTCTTCCCGATGTTTAACTGTATGCTTATCGATCTGAAAGGCATGTTAACGCATGGCTTCAAGATGGGTAACGCAGAAATCGACACACCTAAGTCGATCTCTACGGCGACAGCGGTAACTGCGCAGATCATCGCACAAGTCGCGAGCCACATTTACGGCGGCACAACGATTAACCGTATCGACGAGGTTTTAGAACCTTACGTAATGGCGAGCTACGAGAAGCACTTATCGCTAGCGAAAGAGTGGGACATTCATAGCCCAGAAGCTTTCGCTATCTCTCGTACCGAGAAAGAGTGTTACGACGCGTTCCAATCTCTGGAATACGAAGTAAACACACTTCACACCGCTAATGGTCAAACACCATTCGTGACGTTTGGTTTCGGTCTTGGCGAAAGCTGGGGTTCAAAACTTATCCAGCAATCTATCTTGAAAAACCGCATCGCAGGTTTGGGTAAGAACCGTAAAACAGCCGTGTTCCCTAAACTGGTATTTGCAATCAAAGATGGCTTGAACCACCAGAAGCAAGATCCAAACTACGACATCAAGCAATTAGCGCTTGAGTGTGCATCTAAGCGTATGTACCCAGACATTCTTAACTACGACAAAGTGGTAGAGGTGACAGGGTCATTTAAAACGCCTATGGGCTGCCGTAGCTTCTTGAATACTTACGAAGAAAACGGTGAGTTGATTCATGAAGGACGTAACAACTTAGGTGTTGTTAGCTTGAACTTGCCACGTATTGCGATTAACGCGAAGCAAGATATGGCTAAGTTCTACGAACTGCTTGATGAAAAACTTAAGCTTGCTCGTCGTGCTCTAGAAACTCGTATTTCTCGTCTAGAAAACGTGAAAGCACGTGTTGCTCCAATCCTATATATGGAAGGTGCATGTGGCGTTCGTTTGAAAGCTGATGATTCTATTGCCGATATCTTCAAAAACGGCCGTGCTTCTGTTTCTCTTGGTTACATTGGTATCCATGAAGCGATGACAGCCCTTTACGGTACTGACGTTCACCTGTACGACGATGGCGAAATGCGTACTAAAGCGCTTGAGCTGGTGGAGTACATGAAGCGTGAAGTGGAATCTTGGACGAAAGAAACAGGTTACGCGTTCAGCCTATACGGCACGCCAAGTGAAAACCTATGTAGCCGCTTCTGCAGCATCGATACCAAAGAGTTTGGTGTGATTGATGGTGTCACTGACCGTGGCTACTACACAAACAGCTTCCACCTAGATGTGCAGAAGAAAGTGAACCCATACGACAAGATCGATTTCGAGATGCCTTATCCTGAAATTTCTAGTGGTGGTTTCATTTGCTATGGCGAATTCCCAAACATGCAGAAGAACATCGAAGCACTAGAAAACGTATGGGATTACAGCTATACGCGTGTTCCTTACTATGGCACCAACACGCCGATTGATGAGTGCTACGAGTGTGGATACAACGGTGAGTTCGACTGTACGAGTAAAGGCTTTACATGTCCTAAGTGTGGCAACCATGACTCAACCAAAGTATCGGTAACGCGCCGCGTTTGTGGTTACCTAGGTAGCCCTGATGCACGACCATTTAACTTCGGTAAACAAGAAGAAGTTAAACGCCGCGTGAAGCACCTTTAGTCAGGCCTAGAGCATTAGAAATAAGATTGGTATCGGTTCAATGTCGATACCAATTCATTTGTTTCACTTATCGCTACTTTCAAGTTAAACCATTAAGCAATCGCGAGTTTTCAATACTGCCTTATGAATTATCACCAATATCATCCAATCGACGTTGTAAACGGCCCAGGAACACGCTGCACTTTGTTTGTGTCGGGTTGTGTGCACCAGTGTCGCGGGTGTTATAACCAGTCGACGCAACGATTGGACTCTGGGCATTTGTTTACTCAAGAACTGCAAGATCAAATTATTGCTGATCTCAATGATCCGCGGATAAAGCGTCGTGGCTTATCGCTTTCTGGTGGTGATCCAATGCATCCAGCAAATGTGTCTGAAGTGCTTAAGCTCGTTCAGCGTGTAAAATCGGAGTGCGAAGGCAAAGACATCTGGATGTGGACGGGTTATGAGCTCGATGAGCTTGATGAAAAGCAGAAGCAAGTGCTTGAATACGTAGATACTTTGATTGACGGTCGCTTTGAACAAGATAAAGCTGACCCAATGTTGGATTGGCGTGGTAGTTCAAACCAAATCATCCATCGATTTACTGACTTATAGATTTACTGACTTATTAAGTGTTGTCCTGATTCAGGACTCTCGTAAACAGGAACACACTCTCAAACAGAAAAAAGGGCTTCATCATTAGCGTAATGCTACAAATCAGCCCTTGGGTGTGAGTTCTTTTGAGTCTATGGCCTGCACGCCAGTGTCGGTTTAGCGCCTGTTTAAATAGGAATGTGCTCAGGCTCGTCGATTAGGTTGTTTATCCATTTCTTGGATTGAATCCTCTTACTAGTTAGAACGATTTTGGCTAGTTCTTCCAGCAGCACAATCATCAAAACCCACTCTAGCGGCCACCCTAATACCAGAGCAGTAAAGTAGGCGAGGGGAATACCGATTGCCCATTGGCCAAACAGGTCGATGAAGATGCTGTAGTTGATGTCGCCACCACTTTTCAGCACTCCGCCGATACCAACCATATTGAAAACTCTGAGTATCATGCCGAGTGCCATTACTAAGGTAACGTTAACGGCCGTATCTTTGAGCTCTAAGTGAGTAAGACCGATCATGTATACGATTGCGGGTTTAGCAAACCAGCAAAGCAAGGCTAGCAGAGCCGCGAGCCCACAGCTGACCAATACATACCCCCAAGCGGTATTTTCAACACGTTGATAGTTCTTCGCGCCGATCTCGTTACCTAGAATGATTGAAGCCGCGACGGCAAACCCCATGAACGCCGAGATTAAGATGCTTTCAACAGGCGATAACAGTGAAATGATCGCAAGCTCTCCAACCCCCATTTGTCCAACGATCACGTTATAAATCAGTATTCCACCCGCCCAGGCCGTATCATGAACCAACATAGGTATAGCTATCGTGAAGTACTTCTTTCTGTGCTTCGGTAATATTGCACCTCGCCAATTGCTTAATGTCGGAAATAGGTGGGCGTAGTGTCTCTTTGCCATAGCAAGCAGGGCAACCGTTTGAAAGAATCTAGACACCGTAGTACCAATTGCCGCGCCAACCACACCCAGTTCTGGAAACCCAAACAAGCCGAAGATCAATAGGGCATTGAGAATTGCATTGACGATGATTGCCCAGATACTGATTTTGGTGGGCAGCTTGGCTTCGCCCACAGAACGAAGTGCACTCTCTAGCGGCACAACTACAGCGGTACCAATAAGGCTGGCTCCTGTTATCCAAAGGTAATACGTTGCCAAGCGGACGTAATCAGGGTCTGAGGCCACCACAGACACTACTGATTCAGGAACCAATGTATAGATGAACACAAAGGGGATGATGGCAAAGATCGACAGTGCCCATGATTGCGCTAGTGTACGTCGAATTCCGTTGAAATCACCGGCGCCAAAATATTGCGAAGCTAGCACGCTTACAGCTCCGCTAATCCCCGAAACCATGATCAAGTTGAAGAAGAAGATACGGTTGCCAACACCAACAGCGGCGGTTGCAGAATCACCAAGCTGATTGACCATAAAAATATCGACCACGCCTAGCAATGAAAACAACATGGTTTGCAGTGAGACAGGTAAACCGATGTGTAATAGTTTTTGCCAAAACTCTTTGTCTAAATGACGATATGTCGAGAGCATCGCATTTCCCCTCTAGTGAATATGCGAGAAGTTTATCGGCATTTGTTTTAACTGTATTGTTCAGGCTCATCACAAACTTTTGCCAAACTATCTAGTTTAGTGGTTTCGCAACTTATACGAGCTAGCAATTGAATGAGTGAGAAACAAGAACAGTACGAGATCTCCGAAAAGACACACCAAGAGTTTGTCGATCAAAGCCATGTTTTGGCATTTGAAGAGCTCGGTATCGTTCAATGTGGGACGGCGTCGTGTCGAGACTTCTTTTCGGTGTATCGGAAAAACCAACAGAAACACATGCTGTTGTATACCGTGAGAGGAAAAGGTTGGTTAGAAAGTGGGGCGTGTCGTTACATTTTAGAACCGGGTTCGTGCATTACTGTTCCAGCAGGTATCGAGAATGGTTTTGGTATTGAAGAAGAAACATGGCAGATCGCATGGATCTTTCTCTCGCCTAATAAACAATGGGAAAATGTCGTCAGTGATGAAGTGAGTTATACGTTGTCTCCGGCGGCAGAAGTCGTCTCGTCTTGCATTCATACTCTGTTGAGAAGTATTGCCTTGCCCATCGATTTGGGTGGAGCGATTGCTACTCACAGCGTAGCCCAAATTGAATTCATGATTAATGCGCCGGTTCCACAGCAGCAATCACGAAATTTGATTCGCTTAAGGCGCGTATTCGACAATGTACAAAAGCAGCTTCATAAGGAGTGGAACGTGCATGAGTTGGCAAACCTGTTTCCGTGTTCAGAGCCACACTTCCATCGCTTGTGCCAACGTTATTATTCACACAGCCCTATGACTCATATCATGCGTATGAGAATGGAGTACGCGGCGCGTTTGCTAAGATCGAGTGATTGGTCGATTCAGCATATTGGTGAGATAGTCGGTTATCCCAATGCTGCTAACTTCAGCACCCGATTTAAGGCTTGGTCGGGAATGACACCAAGGCAATTCAAACAGAGTGTTTGATCGATGTAGCTGCGGGAGGTAAAACAATAAAGCTTATATATTGCGTAATTGGTTGTTAACTGTTCGAAAATTAAACTATATCTTCGCTTAAAATGACCAATCTCTGATTACTTCTGGTAACTAAGCTCTTCTATTAAAAAATGTTTCTGATTTTAGTACGAAAATGTTAACGTGAAATCCATTACTTGAATTTCAAAGGGTTGTGACTTTCATGTTTTCACATCTACCAAAACCAACTTTAGATCCAATTTTATCTCTTTCTGTCGCTTACCGTGGCGATCCTCGTACTGACAAAGTCGATTTAGGCATTGGCGTTTACAAAAACGACCAAGGCGAAACACCTATCATGAAAGCCGTTTCTATGGCTCAAGATATTGTTGTTGAGACTCAGAAAACCAAAGCTTACGTTGGCCTAGCAGGCTGTGAAGAGTTTAACCAGAGCATGGTTGATCTTTTGCTTAAAGGGACTTCTGCAATGGATCGTGTAGCCGCGATTCAAACACCGGGTGCAAGTGGTGCGCTTCGTATGTTGGGCGACTTAATGAAAGTTTCTCAACCAGACACCACGGTTTGGATTTCAAACCCAAGCTACGTTAACCATAAACCGGTGATGGAAGCGGCAGGCTTAAAAGTTCGATACTACAATTACTTCAGTCCTGAAACGAAGCAAGTTGATGTTGCAAGAATGATGGAAGACCTATCAACAGCGGGTCCATCAGATGTGGTACTACTTCACGGTTGCTGCCATAACCCAACGGGTGCTGATATCAATTTTGAAGCGTGGCAGGAAATTACTAAGTTATCGCAAAAGAAAGGTTTCTTACCATTCGTTGACATCGCCTACCAAGGCTTTGGGGATGGCCTAGAAGAAGACGCGAAAGGTCTTCAACACATGGCTAACAACGTTGAAGAAATGCTGATCACAACGTCTTGCTCGAAGAACTTCGGTTTGTATCGTGAAAGAACGGGTGCGGCGATCGTTATCGGCAAAAACAGCGAACACGTAGGCAACGCAAGAGGAAAACTTCTCACGCTGGCTCGTTCAACTTACACTATGCCGCCAGATCACGGTGCTGCTCTGGTCAAAACAATTCTTCAGAATCAAGAGCTAACGAAGATTTGGAAGCAAGAGTTGAGTGAAATGCAGCAACGTTTGTTAAATCTGCGCCAAAGTTTATGTGATGAATTGCGAAATACTTATAACACGTCACAATTTGACTTCATTGAAAGCCATAAAGGTATGTTTAGTGTACTAGGCTTTAAAGAAACTCAAATGAATCAATTACGTGAAGAATATGGAGTCTATGGTGTTGGTGATGGACGCATCAATATTGCAGGCCTTTCCGAATCTCATATTCCTTACGTAGCAAAGGCGATAGCCAACGTCTCAAAATAAAAAGGTGACTGAATGTACACTTGGAAAGCGATTATAACCCTGATGTTAAGTGGTGGCCTGTTTGCTTGTTCGACGACGACTCAAGTTCCTGTCGAGCCAGAGCAAAAGCCGCAAATCGAACAACCTGTTGTTGACGATTCTTCGAAGGGTGAGACTGAAGCAACGGAAGGCGAGAAAGTAACGAAACCTACAGAAAAGCCTGAAGAAGTAAAACCAGTAGAACCTGAAGTAAAGCCTGCACCTGTTGAAAAGCCAGTTGAGAAAGCTAGAAAAACAAGTGATGGTAAATTGCTCCTTGGTGAAGAAGAATGGGTGTTTGTACCTGGTCTTAAAGAAGCATTTAAAGCTCGTGTTGATACCGGTGCGACAACTTCATCAATCAGTGCAGTCGATATTGTCGATTTCGAACGTGACGGTAAAGATTGGGTTAAATTTAAGATTGAACATGATGGCATCACAACGGAAGAGGTGAGCTTACCTGTAGAACGTTGGGTGAAGATCAAACAATCAAGTGCTGAAGGCACACAACGACGTGCTGTTGTTGTCGCTTCAATTCAAATCGGCGACCTAAAAGACAAGACTGAGTTTACGTTAGCAGACCGAACGCATCTTTCTTTCCCACTTCTTTTGGGTAGAAGCTTCTTTAGAGATGTTGCGGTAGTAGATGTAAGCCAAAAATACGTTCAAAAGAAAATTACTAAATAGATTTAGGTCTATGAGTTCTGACTCAATCTGACGTTTCTGTTTTGATAAATTGAATCCCTGCTAATGGAATTAGCGGGGATTTTTTCTATTTGTGGCGTAATAACCTACGAAATACATTTAGTTGTGCGTTATATAAGTGCTCTGGGTTAGGAAAAGAAGCTCTCAATTTTTATCAGTTGTAACTCGTTACCGTATCAATTTGGAAAAGTGATATGCTTTGAAGAACATATTTTTCTGTAATCAAGGTCATTAATCGTGTCAGCGGAAATTCAAGAAGTTGTTGGTGAAGTAGTTAGGATAGGTCTCTCTGAAATAAGTGTAATTGTTGCATCTTTGGTTACAGGCTTGTGTACTCTCGCAGCGGTACATTTATCTAATTTAAACAATGCTAAAACCACTAGGGAACGCGCTGAATTGGAACGCGATGATAACAAGGTAAGATATCGTTTAGAAAAAGCGGAGCAGTTTTATCTAAACGTGACTAAAGAGCAGTATAACTTTGAACGTGCAATGTCTAAGGCTCAAAACCCACCTGCGTACATCAAAACAGATGATGAGTTAAGTGGATACATTATGAGTGATTACAAGTACAAACAAGATGAGTTCTCTGAAAAGAATATGATAAGTGAATTGCACTTTCCGGAGTTAAGAGGTCTTATGTCAGAGGTTAATGTCAATAAAAAGGTGTGTCTTTGGTTCTCAAGTATCTTACATAGAAATGAAGATGAAGAGGTATTGTTTCAAAACGCTCTTGAAGAGGCTAATAAATATACAGAAGCTTTGAAAGGTGAACTAGCAAAACTCGTAAGGTACTAATTCTTAAGGCTTCAGTAATTTCTACATGGTTACAGTATTAATTATTTGATCTATATCACATAGTGGTTTTATCGTTTATACTACGCGTCCTAATTATACCGACCCCTTATCTGACAATCTTCAAGAAGTCTATTAAGTATCGGAATTTATAGACTTTATACTTGAGGAATGCCGTTATCATATCTACCGCGAACATCACAATGCAATTTGGCGCAGAGCCGCTGTTTGAAAACATCTCTGCTAAATTTGGTAACGGCAACCGCTACGGTTTGATCGGCGCCAATGGTTGCGGCAAATCAACGTTCATGAAAATCCTAAGTGGCGCATTAACGCCAAGCTCGGGCAACGTTTCGATCACTCCGGGAGAAAAACTGGGTGTGCTAAGCCAAGATCAGTTCGCATTCGAACAATACAGCGTTATCGACGTTGTGATCATGGGTGACAGAAAGCTGTGGGAAGTAAAACAAGAACGTGACCGCATTTACTCTTTGCCAGAAATGAGCGAAGACGATGGCATGAAAGTCGCTGAGCTTGAAAGCGAATTCGCGGAAATGGATGGCTACACAGCAGAAAGCCGTGCAGGTGACATCCTGATCCAAGCAGGTATCGAAGAAGAGTTTCACTTCGGCCTGATGCAGCAAGTTGCTCCGGGTTGGAAACTGCGTGTGCTATTGGCACAGGCACTGTTCGCAAACCCAGACATCTTGCTTCTTGATGAACCGACCAACAACTTGGACATTCACACGATTAACTGGCTTGCTGAAGAGCTAAACCAGCGTAAATGTACAATGATCATCATTTCGCACGATAGACACTTCCTGAACTCTGTATGTACGCACATGGCGGATATCGACTACGGTGAATTGCGTGTTTACCCAGGTAACTACGAATACTTCCTAGAAGCTTCTGGTTTGATTCGTGACCAACTTTTAGCGAGCAATGCTAAGAAAGCGGCTGAGATCAGCGAACTGCAAGACTTCGTAAACCGTTTTGGTGCGAACGCATCTAAAGCGAAACAAGCAAGTTCTCGCGCTAAGAAGATGGACAAGATCACGCTTGATGAAGTGAAATCATCGAGCCGTATGAGCCCATCAATTGATTTTGGTGAAGGCAAGAAACTACACCGTCAAGCACTTGAACTTAAAGAACTTGGTCACGGCTTCGATGGCGAAACACTGTTTGCTGGTGGCAACTTGCTACTTGAAGCGGGTACACGTCTTGCCGTTATCGGTGAGAACGGTGTGGGTAAAACCACTCTGCTACGTTGCCTAGTTCAAGAGCTAGAGCAAAACGAAGGCATCGTTAAATGGTCTGAAAACGCATCTGTAGGCTACTGCCCGCAAGACAGCACGACTGATTTCGATAACGACCTGAGCATCTTCGATTGGATCTCACAATGGCGCACGGCGAAGCACGATGACCTAATGGTACGTGGCATTCTAGGTCGTCTATTGTTTACTGCTGATGATGCAAACAAGAAAGCACGTAACTGTTCGGGTGGTGAGAAAAACCGTCTGTTATTCGGCAAGTTAATGATGCAAGACATCAACGTACTTGTTATGGACGAACCAACCAACCACATGGACATGGAAGCAATCCAAGCTCTTAATGATGCGTTGAAGGTTTACACTGGCACGCTTATCTTCGTAAGCCATGACCGTGAGTTTGTTTCTTCACTAGCAAATCACATCATCGATGTGAAAGATCAACAGCTAGTAAGCTTCCAAGGTACTTATGAAGAGTACCTAGACCACCAGAAAAAGATGCTGATGGTTAATTTATAAGTAAGTCGCTGGCTTAGAGCGTGAACGACTTAAAGCCAGCGAAACTAATAAACAAAAAAGCCCCGAACATTAATGTGTTCGGGGCTTTTTCTATTTAGATCATGTCGCTATTTATTACTCAGTAACCAAACCTAGATACGAAATCTAGATTAGAAACCGAAGCGAGCAGACATTAAGATTTGGTGGCCGTAAGTGCCATTGTTCCGCATATCAAGGCCAACAGAAAGTTGATCTGTAGAGTGGAAGCGTGCACCAACACCAACAATTGAATGCGTGTCGTCGTTGTCGATCAGTTGGCCTAGGCGTGCGTTAACTTCCACGTTTGCCATTAACCAAGCTCTCAAGCCAATATTGACTTCAGTTTTGATATGGTTGTCGTCATTACGTTCAATGTTGTGCAGTAGCATTTGACCCGTAACGTCAGCAAATTGACTAATTGGGCCGTTAAACCCCATACCTACAGCTGCATCCCAATCACTTTCAAATTCAGAATCGATACGCGCAACGAAGTGTGAGTTCTGGGTGAACATTGTTGTGACTTCACCACCGAAAGTACTAGGGCTCGTACCCATGCGCAGCTCGAATGTGTTGTAGTTAAAGTTGTTTGCAGACGCAGAGAATGAACACAGTGCAGCTAACCCCAGAAGGACAGTCTTGTTTGTGCGACCTAGCATGGTGACTCCATATAAATTGTATTTTTCGGCAGTATATACAAAAAAGCCTGCAATATGCAGGCCAATTAATTGAAGTTCGTTATTTAAAGCGAGATGTTGGAGTTTTGGAGCTTACAACACTTGTATATGGTCAACTTCGATTTCTGGTGTCTTGCCGCCTTCATATTCACCGAAGATACGAACTTTGGTATCAGCGGTTAGTGGTTGTGCCAGGCGGATATCGTCATCCAGCTCAATTTGAATTTCACTCTGTCCGTCAGAGAAGATAAACGTGTCATTCTTTAGTTGACGAACAATCTTGCCATCTACAATCGCTTCTTGCTCTGCGAACATGCTTGTGTCTGCAAGTAGTGTTGCAACAGAAACGGTTTCAATCGGACCCGTGTAAGCAATAGCGCTCTCGTGCTTGTTGCCGTTGCTCTCGTTGTGGTGGTCACTAGCCATTGCGAAAGTAGGTGCAAGGATAATAGTAGATGCGATAGCTAATACAGTTTTTTTCATGGTGAATCCCTTAATGTTGTTTTTAGTAGAAACGTTTTGTGAATTTGAAACGCTTCTTTTCGTTAGTACGTTTTACTTGTTGATGCGCTGCTTATCGTTCATAAGCTTCGTTTCGATGTAGCTATTAAACAACACTGGGGTTGAATCCAGAGTGAGTAACACATTCATTTTCCATTCATTTTATTGAGCATCTACTCGGCAATGGCGTTAAGATGGAGGCAGAGAAATATTGCCCACAGCTATAAATTGAAAATTAAGAAATTAAGAAATTAAGGATTTAAGTACAAATGCGATCACCATTAAGTGCCCTTATGGTTCAAGGGACAACGTCAGATGCCGGAAAAAGTGTGTTGGTGGCAGGTTTATGCCGTGTATTGGCAAGAAAAGGAATCAAAGTGGCACCTTTTAAGCCACAAAACATGGCTTTAAACAGTGCGGTGACAAAAGATGGTGGCGAAATCGGCCGTGCTCAAGCGGTTCAGGCGCAAGCTTGTAATATTGAACCTACCGTTCACATGAACCCGGTATTGCTAAAACCTAATTCAGATACCGGCGCGCAAGTGATTCTTCAAGGTCGAGCGCTGAGCAACATGGAAGCTACGGGTTATCACGATTACAAGAAAGTGGCGATGGATACGGTTATTGATTCGTTTGTTCGACTTTCTAAAGAATATGAAAGCGTGATGATTGAAGGCGCGGGTAGCCCAGCTGAAATCAACCTCCGTGAAAATGATATCGCTAACATGGGATTTGCTGAGAAAGCGGACATCCCTGTGATTATCGTGGCTGATATCGACCGTGGCGGCGTATTTGCGCACCTCTATGGCACCTTGGCTCTGTTATCTGAATCTGAACAAGCTCGCGTAAAAGGTTTTGTGATTAATCGTTTTAGAGGCGATATCGCGCTGCTTCAATCTGGCCTTGATTGGTTAGAAGAGAAAACCGGTAAGCCAGTGATTGGTGTTCTGCCATACCTGCATGGTTTTAACCTTGAAGCGGAAGATGCCATCACTTCAGCCCAAGAGTCTGACGGAGAAGCTAAACTTAAAGTCGTGGTGCCAGTGTTAACACGAATAAGCAATCACACAGACTTTGATGCGCTAAGGCTCAATCCTTCCATTGATTTACGTTACGTAGGAAAAGGCGAGCGTGTAAACAACGCGGATTTGATTATCTTGCCGGGCACAAAATCAGTAAGAGCCGATTTGGATTACTTAAAAGAGCAAGGCTGGGACAAAGATATTCAGCGCCACCTACGTTTAGGCGGCAAGGTGATGGGTATTTGTGGTGGTTACCAGATGCTAGGAAAGATCATCCACGATCCGGATGGAGTTGAGGGTGAACCCGGCAGCAGTGAAGGGTTAGGGTATCTGGATACTGAAACGACCTTAACGCAGCAGAAAACCTTAACTAACGTGCGCGGTACTATGACGCTGGATGGAAAATCAGCACAAGTAAAAGGTTATGAAATTCACGTAGGTAGGACTGATGTCAATGAAACGGCCTTACCGGTTCAGTTAGAATCAGGCAGCCTTGATGGCGCAGTGAATCAAGACAACTCGATTTTTGGTACTTACCTGCATGGCGTATTCGATAACAGTGATGCGTTATCGCTTATTTGCGAATGGGCAGGAGCCAATGATGTAACCGCAATTGACCACGAACAACTTAAGGAGTTGGGTATTAACCGAATCGCTGATGCCATCGAAGAGCACTTAAATCTTGATTTGCTTTGGCCTGAGCTTAAAGCTCGGTTTTGAATTAGAAATATCGATTAAGAAATCAAACGAACAATAGATAAGTGAGAACAATGAAAAAGCTAGTCACCCTTGTCACCTTAGCATTAACGACTTCGTTGAGTTCGACTCATCTTTTGGCGGCAGAAAAGCTACGAGTTTATGCCGCATCGTCTATGACTAACGCGGTTAATTTGTTGATAGAAGAGTTTGAGAAAGAACATTCAGTCGATATTGTTCCCGTTTATGCCAGCACATCGTCATTGGTAAGACAGATTGAAAGAGGGGCACCTGCGGACATTTTTATTTCAGCAAATGAAAAGTGGATGACGCATTTAGTCGACCGAAAATACGTTTCTAGTGACAATGTCACAAACTTGTGTGAAAACGAACTTGTGTTGATTTCACCTAAAGAGATACCGGTCTCATTGGAACTCTCAAAGGGAGACCAGTGGTCTAAATTGCTGACTAATGAACGACTTGCTGTCGGTAATACTATGTCGGTGCCAGCAGGTATCTACGCTAAAGAAGCGTTAGAAGCTCTGGGGGTTTGGGGTAATGTGAGCACTCGATTGGCACCAAGTAACAATGTTCGTATGGCATTGGCCTTGGTGGAACGGAGTGAAGCGAAGCTCGGCATTGTCTACAAAACCGATGCGTTATTATCGAAAGAAGTCGATGTCGTTGCCACGTTTCCTTCAAATCTCCACACACCAATACGTTACCCTGTAGCTAAATTGAACGACAAATTAACCACGAATGACTTCTATACTTTTCTAAACGATGAAAAGGCAAAAGACATTCTTAACAGTTTTGGTTTTGAAGCGCATTAAATGATGTTTTTATCTGAGTACGAATACCAAGCCTTAATGCTGAGTTTAAAAGTCGCTGGGTTTGCCATCTTATGGCTTATTCCTATCGGCATTGGCTTAGCTTGGCTGCTGGCTAAGAAACAGTTTGTTGGCAAAAGCATAGTCGAGAGCATTGTGCACCTGCCTTTGGTGTTGCCTCCTGTGGTCATCGGTTATTTGTTGCTGGTGATGATGGGTAGACAAGGCGTTATTGGCTCATGGCTTAATGAAGTGTTTGGTATCGTATTCAGCTTTAGCTGGAAGGGCGCGGCATTGGCGTGTGTTGTTGTCGCGTTACCATTGATGGTTCGTTCTATTCGCCTGAGCTTAGAAACTGTTGATAGTAAACTTGAAGAGGCGGCAGCCACATTGGGCGCTTCACCGATTCGTGTGTTTTTCACTATCACACTGCCTCTTATGATCCCCGGGATCATTACCGGTACCATGCTTTCATTCGCAAGAAGCTTAGGGGAGTTTGGTGCGACAATCAGCTTCGTTTCGAATATTCCCGGTGAAACTCAGACCATCCCATTGGCCATGTATACCTTTATTGAAACCCCTGGCGCTGAAATGGAAGCGGCACGTTTGTGTGTCATTTCAATTGTTATAGCGCTTGGTTCATTGATGCTTTCTGAATGGCTCAATAAGAAGTCTGCACAGCGACTAGGAGGCAATGCATGAGTGCTTTGATCCTCCAATACCAGCAACAGTTGGGTGAAACCTTCTTTGATATCGACCTACAACTCCCAAGTAGCGGCATTACTGCGATCTTTGGTCGTTCTGGCGCGGGAAAAACATCACTTATCAATGCGATTAGTGGCCTTAAGCAGCCAGATAAGGGCTTGATCAGCGTATCGGGAACTACCTTGTTCGACAGTGATAAGGGCATTAACTTGCCGACTCACAAACGTAATGTCGGCTATGTGTTTCAAGAATCGCGATTGTTTCCGCACATGAAGGTGTCAGGCAATCTTAAATATGGCATCAAAGACTTCGATAAAACGCATTTCGATCAGATTGTCTCCTTGTTATCTCTCGGTTTATTGCTAGACCGTTACCCAGCACGTTTGTCGGGTGGTGAGAAGCAACGTGTGGCAATTGGACGTGCTTTGTTGTCTAAGCCGAGCATTTTGTTGATGGATGAGCCATTAGCGTCTCTTGACTTGCCTCGTAAGCGTGAAGTGATGCCGTTTTTGGAAAACCTCTCTGAAACCGTTCAGATTCCGATCATTTACGTGACACACAGCCTTAACGAGATTCTACGCTTGGCCAATCATCTTGTGATCATCGAGCAAGGCAAAGTCATTTCGTCGGGCGTGACAGAAGAAGTATGGGCTTCAAGAGCGATGCAGCCGTGGCAATCATTCTCAGAACAAAGCTCATTGTTTGAGGGGACGTTGGCTGAGCACAATGACGATTATGCGTTATCTCGTTTGAAGCTTGGCAAATCGACATCGTTGTGGGTTCAGAAGGTGTCGAGCGACATTGGGGCTGCGGTAAGGTTACAAGTTAGGGCAAATGATGTCTCTATCACGCTAGAACAGCCGCAAGGTACTTCGATACGTAATATCCTTCCTGTGACTATTAAAAGCGTAGAGACGCACCAGCAAGGCTCAAATAAGCAGAGTGTTGCGGTAGAGCTGGAGCTAGAGCCTGGTTGTTACTTGTGGGCGACCATAACGTTATGGGCGTTGGACGAGTTGAGTTTGGAAATCGGTCAGCAAGTTTACGCTCAAATTAAAGGTGTGAGTGTTGCTCAACGAGATATTGCCGTTACGCACTGATTCAGATGCGCCCTTTGAGGCAATGAGTTAGATAAATTCGCCCATTGTCTTTTCTATGTTTAAAGCTTTTCAGCGATGTTTAATGTTTGTCTGCGATATGAATGTTGATCTTGATGCCATGAATGGATACATGCGTCATTTTTATACGGTATAACTGCCAGTTTTGCGTCACACTGTATGAATGCTAAGGCATATTATTTGCTCTAACTCAAAGAGTGACTAGAGCTGTAATGACAAATTCTGCATCAGCACAAGAACACGACGAACGACGAAATTAAGCGGTGAATACGTAAAACGATTAGCAGACAAAGCAACAGGCACAAAAAAGCCGCATGTTTGAAGTAACATACGGCTTAATCATAAAGTTTTCGTTAAGCACTCAACCTAAATTTAGGTGAGATGAATGGGTTATCGGATGAAAACTTCTTTAAAATCACGCTTCAAGATAGCATCACGGCGTGCTTTCTTGATTTGCTTAGCCATGTCTTTTACACAGTTGTGTAAAATTTGATCAAGCAGTTGAGCTCGGTACTCTTCTTTTTCTTCATCAGACATGCCTTCTGGAAGTTTAAGAGTAGGGAACTCTTCCATCATGTTTACACCAGCGAAAGCTTGGCTAACAGAGATTAGAGCGTGGAATTGCTCAAAGTTGTCCAAAACATTTTGTGCGCTTGCTGGAAGGCTGCTCCAAGTTTCACGCACTGCTTCTTCAGACACCTCGTGAATAGAAGTAACCATGTTGTGCATCTCTTTAGGCACTTCATCAAATTCGATAACTTGGCGAAGCTCTGGTGAGATAGTGGTTAAATCGATTTCTTGTACTTCGTTGTTTGTAGCGTCTGACATAGTATTTCTCTTTAAAAAGAAACAATGCTAAAAAGATCTGTAAAAAAGTCAATATAATATAGAGATTAGGGCATGAATTAAGCCCAAAATTGAGCTACTTTCAATATTCAACGCTAGATAAAGGTGATGTGATGATAGAAAAGGGATCTTCGATGCGCATATTGCTGGTTGATGATGTTCAACTAGACAGGATGCAACTTGCTATTCGACTTAAGCAATTGGGACATATTGTGGAAGCGGTAGGTAGCGGTAAAGAAGCTCTAAACATCTATTCTGATTTTGATCCTGAACTCGTATTACTTGATATCAGCATGCCAGACATGGATGGTTTTGAGGTCGCTAACGAGGTTCGTAGACAATTCCCCGAATGGGTTCCCATCATATTTCTGAGTGGCCATGAAGAACCTGAAATGATCGCGAAAGCGATTGATGCAGGTGGTGATGATTACCTAATCAAACCAGTTAACAAAGTGGTGCTGAATTCAAAACTTATCGCGATGCAGCGTATCGCTCATATGAGGCGAGAGTTAAAACAGAGCACCGCCAAACTTGAAGAATTGAACATACTCCTGCAACAGCAAGCCAATGAAGATGGCTTAACAAAATTGTATAACCGTCGATATATGGATACTAAGCTTGAAGAGAGCATTGCGTGGCACGGACGACGTAATATCCCCATGACTGTGATACTTCTAGATGTAGACTTTTTTAAGCCTTACAACGATAATTACGGACATATTCAAGGGGATAAGTGCCTACAAGGGCTTGCCAATACCTTGAAACAGCTGTTTGTTCGAGCTGGAGAGTTTGTCGGTCGTTATGGCGGTGAAGAGTTTGTTTTGGTCTTGAGTGACACGGACAGCGCCGCGGCTAAGTTACATGCGACTCGAATAAAAGAAGCATTGCATGACATGAACTATGCCCACGACCACTCAAGCGTATCCGATAGAGTGACAGCGTCACAAGGCGTGCTATCATTCGTGCCTGAAGGCGGTGAGTCGATCGCTTCTATTTATGAAAAGGTCGACCAAGCGCTTTATCAAGCAAAACAAAGTGGTAGAAATACCTTTATACAGCGCAGTATTTTGGAGCTTGCAGGCTAGTTGGCGAGCTCTTCTGGATATTTGAATTTATACTTCTATTAGCGTTTGAGCTTGGAAGTACTTTAAGTGATAAGAGAAATGCCATATTCAAAGTCATTTTCTATGGCTAATACATGTTGGACACTGATTGTCCCTGTATTCTACTTTGCGGTTCCTACTAATGTTCAAGCGAACCAGTTGTCTGATCTTGTCCGTAAGGATATAGAGCAGAACTTTGCAACCAGTGTACTTCTTAACGACACTGATGTTTTTACATTCGGTATCAACAACTTTGACCCTAATAAAGTGTTTCGTTTAGACAATGAAGACATTGGTTCGAACGATTCCGTAAGTCGTCGGAAAAACATAACCTCGCTTAGCCTTCCTTATACATTTGAGCTTCCAGCTTATATTGAAGATAACCATCAAGAGGTGACGCTGCGCTTATCAGCATTACGCACTGAGAAAGACGTTCAATACGCATCAGAAACTGTGTCTGATTTTCAGAAAGAGACTGTGATATCTGGCTATGTTGAGTTTGCAAACGTGTCTCAGTTGGATGAGTACTGGAGTTTTCATTCAGCGATTGGTAACCATATCTCTTACTATCGGAATGATTTTGAGTATCGTGCGAACATACTTAAACCTGTTGCCGAACAGCTTGATGGGTTGTATCTCAATACTGACGCTTGGGCTTACATCATAGAGCCCAAGATTAAATTGATCTATGAAGACAAGAATAACTGGGGTAAATATAAACTCAGTACCAGTTGGCATTATTTTAATGGTGTGGGTTGGGGGGAAGCCAATAACGGTAACATTGGCCACCCAGAAGGTTGGTATATCGCCAATGAAGCAAAGATCTTTTATGATTTAGTACGTTGGGACAAAAACATCACATCGATGTACTCCAGTATCAGACGAATTGATATTGGGGGCGATACTGTAGCGCCTATGGGTACAACGTCATATTACGAGGGTAGCGTAGGCTGGTTACTTAACCCAAACCTATTTAACGATTGGGTCGATAATGTGGGGATCGGGTTTACGATCAATTACGGCAGCAGCTTGAAAGGCGGGAGCTTAGTTATCTTCTTCAACCAAGACTAAGCTTCAACCAAGGTATAACGCTTCTTCCAAAGGCTCGTTTGTCGCTATGGCGATTAAGTTTCTAACTATAGCCCTTAAAGCTTCTAGCTATATCGCCTAACTGTGAACGCACAGTTTATTTCGGCCTGTTTCTTTCGCTTTGTAAAGTGCATTATCGGCAAGCTTCAACACTTCTTCGGGCTGTTTGGTGGTTGTACTGTCAGACAGGCCAATACTCACCGTGACATTGACTACTTTAGTTGGCTTGCCATTCTTGCCGCGCTTTTGCATGCCCACTTCATGATCATCAGGGCGGTCGTGAGTATTACGAATGATCATATCGTAATTCTGGATCTCAGAAATTAGAACTTGAAGATGCTCTTTTACTTGCTCAGTGTTCTTACCTTTGAAAATGATCGTGAACTCTTCACCACCATAACGATAAGCTTTCGCGCCACCTGTCGTTTCTCTTAATATACGCGCTACTAGCTTTAACACATCGTCGCCAATGTCATGGCCATAGGTATCATTGAATTTTTTGAAGTGATCGATATCGACCATAGCCATCGAATATTTACGGCCTAGGTGCTTCATATCGACTTCTAATGCATGTCTGCCAGGGATGTTAGTCAGTTGGTCATTAAACGCCATATCGTGGCTAGCGGACATCACATAGACGATAATCAATATGCCTGACAAAGAGAACATGGTGCTTGAGACGTATTGGATATCAAAGAATATGAAGGTACTCGAAGACAACAAAATCGCGCTGTAAACAACGACATCGATAGAGCGGTTATAAACCAAAACCAAAATCGACGTTAGGCCCAGTAAACAAAGGCTATAGAGCACCAGAATAAAAGGCAATTTAGAAAAGTCTCTAACGGTAAAGAGAATGCCTTCACTCCATGATTCAAAACCTCCGGCATGGAAGTGAGACACAATCAGTTGCGCCCAAACCATGAATAGCACCACAACCAAGGCGTAAAGGAACATGGACTTTGAGTTAACCCCGTTATCGGGGAAGGCATACACCAATAAGCAAGTAACCGGCACTAAAGCAGCCAGAAGAGACAGCTCCAATAATGTGGTTCCAGTGTTTAATGGGGTTTGTAAGCGGACTTGGATAATAAAATAGGCAACGAGCATGGTGAGAGACACCATAGCCATACGACCTTGCCTGAATGTGTGACACAGCAAAACGGCAACGCTCAATAAGATATATGGGAGGTTGCTAGCAAACCCTAAGTTTGAATCCGTCACGAGAATGACGTTGTTCATACCAGCGAGTAAAATTGCTAATAAAAATATAGGGAAGCAAAATCGAAACATGCTCGACGTTACAAAAGAAGATGCCATTTACGTGGTGAGCCTAATTATACTGATGATCTTATAATTTAATTTTATACGTAGGATACGGTTAAACAAGCGATTGCCAAGCTTTTTGCGTAAATCAGAGCAAAAACATAGTCATAGGTCGCTATTGGTGCAACTCTTTTTATATGTATTTGAGTTGCTATTAACCATAGAACGAACTACATAGTATATATGAGAAATTAATTAGTCGTTATAGTTACTTAACATGCAGTTAGTAAATCTGTAGTAATGAGTAGGGTATAGTAAGGTAACAATATGTAGGTCGTTGCCAAATTAGGCTAGAACACGATCTGTCGTGATAGCTACAAATGGAGGTGTAGTATGCAAATTAGTGTTGATGTACATAACTATATGGAAACTCTGGTTGGTCACGTTTTGGCTACCGAGGAATACGTGTCTAGCTATACCAATGAACAGTTGGCTGACCTCGCGTGTTTGGCTTTGGGTCAGCTTAAGCCCATCTATATTCGCTTCGATATCGATTTTCTTTCGGCATTGCCAGAAGACAAATTGGTACTCTATAAACGAAATAGTGAGATCGCAGTCAAGAATGCTGAAAGCATGATTATTGAGGATCGAAGACGAGATCGAACGGACAATGTGCCCGTTATATTTAGTCAACACAATTTTGACGATGACGTAGAATTGCAATGGTATGAAAAGCCATTGTTGAACACTAAACAGTCGTGATAGTTTAGTGTCAGTACGGTCATTTAAGGAGTAAAAAACGTGGGATTCTTTTCTAGATTATTTGGTGGCAAAGAAAAAACCGAACAAAAAGTAGAGATTGAGCCAGTGGAATACAAAGGCTTCAATATCTATCAAGACGCCATTGCAGAATCTGGTCAGTACCGTGTGGCTGGTCGTATCGAGAAAGAAATCGACGGTGAAATTAAAACTCATCGCTTTATTCGTTCTGATGTTGTTTCAAACAAACAAGACGCCGATGAATTGATGCTTAAAAAATCGCAAATGTTCATCGACCAAATGGGCGACAGTATATTTAGCTAACCAATTAGGGTTAGAGTTGATGTTGGTCATAATTTGGAGAGCTTTCAGTGTATATGCTGAAAGCTCTTTTTAGTTTTAGGGATAAAGAACAGCTAGTAGGTTGTTATTAAAAGGATTATTGGGAAGTGGTTTGACCTCTTTATTCGAGAGGCCCGTCATTTATCTAAATTAAGTGCTCAAAATCCATCCAAATCGTTATAAGTAATAACTTTTCCTGTTCTTTGAACAAAACGCTTGAAGTATTAGTTGTCGTTAGATACAAACGAATAAGTCATTGTGCCAATAGTCAAGGAATCGCTATGCAAATTGGTGTACCAAGAGAAACACTCGCAGGTGAAACGCGAGTCGCTGCATCGCCGAAATCGGTAGAACAGCTTCTAAAATTAGGATTTGAAGTTTGTGTTGAATCACAAGCAGGTGCGTTAGCAAGTTTTGATGATACAGCTTATGAACAAGCTGGAGCAAAAGTTGTAACCGCAGATGAAGCTTGGAAATCCGATATTATCTTTAAAGTTAACGCTCCCATCGTTGACGAGTCTAAAAATGAAATCGAGTTACTTAAAGATGGCGCAACACTGGTCAGCTTTATTTGGCCTGCCCAAAATCCAGAATTAATGGAACAGCTTTCTAGCCGTAATATTAATGTGATGGCAATGGACTCGGTACCACGTATTTCTAGAGCTCAAGCTTTGGATGCATTGAGCTCTATGGCAAACATTGCGGGTTACCGTGCTGTTGTTGAAGCCGCTCATGAGTTTGGTCGTTTCTTTACAGGTCAAATTACGGCTGCAGGTAAGGTTCCGCCAGCGAAAGTATTGGTTGCTGGTGCGGGTGTTGCTGGCCTTGCGGCTATTGGCGCTGCGGGTAGCTTAGGTGCGATTGTTCGCTCTTTCGATGTTCGTCCTGAAGTAAAAGAGCAAGTCGAGTCTATGGGCGCTGAATTCTTGGAAGTCGATTTCAAAGAAGATACCAGCGCGGGTGATGGCTACGCAAAAGAGATGTCTGACGCGTTCAACAAGAAAGCAGAAGAGCTTTACGCGGCTCAAGCGAAAGACGTTGATATCATCATTACGACGGCACTGATTCCAGGGCGTCCGGCGCCTAAGCTGATTACAAAAGAAATGGTTGATAGCATGAGCGCGGGTAGCGTGATTGTGGATCTTGCTGCTGCGAATGGTGGTAACTGTGAATACACGGTTGCGGATCAAGTGATCACCACTGCGAATGGTGTGAAAGTTGTGGGCTACACGGATATGGTTGGTCGACTGCCGACTCAATCATCTCAGCTGTACGCAACTAACTTGGTTAACCTACTCAAACTTCTCTGCAAAGAGAAAGACGGCAACATCAATATCGACTTTGAAGATGTTGTATTGCGTGGCGTGACAGTGGTTAAAGAAGGTGAGGTCACTTGGCCAGCTCCACCAATTCAAGTTTCTGCTCAACCACAACAACAGGCTAAGCCTAAAGCGGCTAAACCTGAACCAAAAGTTCAAGAACCTGTCTCTCCTATCAAGAAAGTGGCTGGTATGGCAGTTGCCGTCGGTGCTTTTGCTTGGATAGCTTCGGTTGCTCCTGCTGCGTTCTTATCTCACTTTACCGTTTTTATTCTCGCTTGTGTGGTGGGTTATTACGTAGTTTGGAATGTAAGCCATTCTCTGCATACTCCTTTGATGTCGGTGACTAACGCGATTTCAGGGATCATTGTAGTAGGTGCTCTGTTACAAATAGGACAAGGAAGTGGCGTTGTCACGTTCTTATCATTTATTGCCGTATTAATTGCAAGTATCAATATCTTTGGTGGCTTTACCGTGACCAAACGTATGCTTGAAATGTTCCGTAAAGACTAAGGAGTAACAGATGTCTGAAGGATTAGTACAAGCAGCTTATATTGTTGCTGCTGTATTCTTTATCATGAGCTTGGCTGGATTATCGAAACAGGAATCTGCACGTGCAGGTAACTATTACGGTATTACAGGTATGGCAATCGCATTGATCGCGACGATCTTTGGCCCTCACTCAGCAGGTATTGTGTGGATCATCATTGCAATGGTGATTGGTGGTGGTATTGGTATTCACTTTGCTAAGAAAGTTGAAATGACAGAAATGCCTGAGCTGGTGGCTATTCTGCACAGCTTCGTAGGTATGGCTGCGGTACTTGTTGGTTACAACAGTTACATTGATGCTCCAGTAGCAGCAACACATGCAGAGCACGTTATCCACTTGGTAGAAGTGTTCCTTGGCGTGTTCATTGGTGCGGTTACATTTACCGGTTCCATTGTTGCATTTGCTAAGCTACGTGGTGTTATTTCATCGTCTGCATTGAACATTCCTCATAAGCACAAGTGGAATTTAGCGGCTATCGTTGCTTCTACACTGTTAATGATCATGTTTGTTAAAGCTGATGGCAGCATGTTTGCGCTAATGGTAATGACACTTATCGCATTCGCATTCGGTTACCACCTAGTGGCATCGATTGGCGGTGCAGATATGCCAGTGGTTGTTTCAATGCTGAACTCTTACTCAGGTTGGGCAGCAGCAGCAGCAGGCTTCATGCTTGCGAACGACCTTTTGATCGTAACGGGTGCGTTGGTTGGTTCGTCAGGTGCAATTCTGTCGTACATCATGTGTAAAGCGATGAACCGATCGTTCATTAGCGTTATCGCTGGTGGTTTTGGCCAAGAAGTGGTTGTTTCTGACAGTGATGAAGAACAGGGTGAACACCGTGAAACATCTGCTGAAGATGTTGCGGATCTGCTTAAAAACTCTAAGTCAGTGATCATCACTCCAGGGTACGGCATGGCAGTAGCTCAAGCTCAGTACCCAGTGCATGAAATCACTGAAAAACTAAGAGCGCAAGGTATCAACGTTCGTTTTGGTATCCACCCAGTTGCGGGTCGATTACCGGGTCACATGAACGTGCTTCTTGCTGAAGCAAAAGTACCATACGACATCGTTCTTGAAATGGACGAACTTAACGATGACTTTAATGAGACAGATACTGTATTGGTTATTGGTGCAAACGACACCGTGAACCCTGCAGCATTAGAAGATCCAAACAGCCCAATTGCAGGTATGCCTGTATTGGAAGTCTGGAATGCTCAAAATGTTATCGTGTTCAAACGTTCAATGAACACAGGTTACGCCGGTGTGCAAAACCCACTGTTCTTTAAAGAGAATACACAGATGTTGTTTGGTGATGCTAAACAGAGCTGTCTAGGTATTTTAGAACATCTATAGAAAGAACTTTCTAAGCTCTTTCTAAGTGTTTTGTAAGCATTAAGCTAAGCGCCTAACTAAGCATTAAGTAACAACTAGACTAGGAGCTCATTTGAGCTCCTTTTTTTGATCTTAAGAACTTAGTCTTAATCCGAACCTATGCGATCGGGACGAGGGAAACCAAAGCAAAACCCAATCGAAGTAAAGCTGGATTCATCAATCGGGTAGTGATTACACTTGTGCAACACAATCCTAATCTGATGAAATTTATCGCTATAACGCACCATTCCCACTGTTTTCATGCGGTTAAAAATTTATCTTTGATAACGAATGGTATATATTTGTTTGATCTATATGAATTTGCGTTGGTTTGTGATCATCAAAAGAACATTTACTCTTCTTATCGCTACGTTATCTGTGTCTGCAAACGCACTTGCTGACTCTTTACCTGAGCGTATCGATAATTTCACCAAACTCTTTGATCATGAAACCGCAATCGAATCTTATGATATTCGATTATTACAGGCTGATTATCCAACACGTTTGATCATGCCGTCTTCTATGCTGCCACAAACAGCAGAGTACCCATTAAAAGACATTCAGCGCTTATACCAATTATCAAAAACGTGTAGCGGAAAATTACCACTTAGCCCTATAATTACCGAGCCTTTGGTATTTACTCGGGCAATGTGTAAAGGCACCAAGCTTTCTGACCGTTGGTTTAGTCGTAGCGGGCTTATCCACCCAGGTGGTGGTTCTTATGCCGCGCGTTACGTTGAAAAGTACCCTGATAAGTTCGACTCCTTAAAGCGCTTTATGCACATTCAAGAGCGTCCAAACGTTGAGCATGATGAACTGTTATCTCGCTTGCAGGATATGGACAGTGAAGCGATTACGGCACTGTTGGCTGGTGCGAGCATGTTTGTCGAGCTTGATGAAATGTGGGTTAAACGCGGCGACAGGTACTATTTATACAAAGAACCGGTTTGGTCTGAAAACGCAACACAAGCGGGTTTATCACTCAGTTTATCTTCCGAAGGTAACAGCTGTTTCGTCCAACGCGGTAACGTGTGTTGGGAAATAGAAGATCATTCAGAACTTTTGCAAGTCGCGATGTTCATACTGGTGTTTGCCAATATCATGCTTGTGGTGGGTTGGGCGATATATCGTTGGAACAGCAAGAAGCAAGAGATGAAAAGTCGAATGCTTGTCCTTCAGATCTTAACGCACGAACTCAGAACACCGATCGCGAGCTTATCTCTAACGGTTGAAGGCTTTAGACGTGAATTCGAACACTTACCAGAAACGGTATATGATGAATTCCGTCGACTTTGTGAAGACACACGTCGTTTAAGGCAGTTAGCCGAAGCGAGTAAAGATTACCTACAGTCGGATAATCAACCGCTGGCCACAGAGTGGGTACCGAGTGTACAAGAATGGCTTGAGTATAAAGTCGAAGAAGATTTTGCTCCGGGTATCGAACTCCGAGTAAACAAAGACATTGCTGCAAAATTGAACGTATATTGGTTAGGTACGTGTATCGATAACCTGATCAGAAACGCCGTGAAATACGGTGTGGCTCCAGTGATACTAGAACTGAATACTTCTGACAAGAAGCTGACATTCAAAGTTATAGATAATGGAGACTTGTCCCGTAAAGATTGGGGGCAACTAAGAAAGCCATTTGTAAGTAAAAGTGGACTAGGTTTAGGTCTGACGATAGTGGAATCTATGGTCGGAAAAATGGGCGGTCACATGACGCTGATAGGCCCCCCAACAACATTTATTTTGGAGATACCTTGTGAAACAGACATTGCTTCTCGTTGAAGATGATAAAAATTTAGCTGACGGTTTATTAGTTAGCCTTGAGCAAGCTGGATATGAATGTTTGCATGCAGAACTGATCTCTGAAGTTGAAGGCTACTGGGAACAAGCGGACCTAGTGATTCTAGACCGTCAACTTCCTGATGGTGACTCAGTAGATTCACTTCCAGGTTGGAAGAAGAAGAAAGACATTCCTGTTATTTTGCTGACGGCACTTGTGACAGTAAAAGACAAAGTCGCGGGCCTAGATTCAGGTGCAAACGACTACCTAACGAAGCCTTTCGCAGAAGCGGAACTGTTCGCTCGAATCCGTGCGCAGTTACGTCTGCCAGATGCTGAAGAGCAAGATGCATCAAAAGTGATGGCCCAGAACCTTGTTATCGACAAAGCGACACGCGAAGTGTTTTTTAACGAGCTTGAAGTCACGCTAACACGTACTGAATTTGATCTACTCTTGTTCTTGGCAAGCAACTTGGGTCGCGTATTCACACGTGACGAGCTGCTTGACCACGTATGGGGTTACAACCATTTCCCAACAACACGTACCGTAGATACGCACGTTCTTCAACTAAGACAGAAATTACCAGGTCTTGAGATCGAAACGCTTCGTGGCGTTGGTTATAAGATGAAAGCGTAATGAAAAAAGCCTTACTTCCACTATTAGCGTTAGCAACTGTCGTTAGCCCGGCACAAGCGGCCGATTGGTTTAAGAATAGTGATACTCTGACCCAAGTGCACAAACATCTGCTGGACAACGACTTGTCCCAGATGTTTGATTCATTGGTGGAAGTTTGGCAAATTAACTCTTCTCAAGTAAGAGAAGATCACCTCAATGAATTATTTGACCAAGCGTTAAATAAGGATTGTGGAAAAACCCTCACCAAAAAGACCTTACCGGAATGGATTAATTCGCTGGTCGTCAAAAGACACACCATTCAAAGCCCTGGACGAGATACGTTTAGAGTTGTGATCGAAGTTGAGTCCGAAGAGAGTATCCAAGACATCACCTTCGAGAAATGGGTTGATAAAGCTGTTTCATCAGATAGCGAACTCACGAAAGATAAAGAAGTCGTGAATAACGCTTCAGTTATTCTTTATAAGCAACGCTACAACTTGCCTTCTCAATTGGACTCAGGCTTATACCGTTTAAATGTGAAAACCGAGGGCGGCGTAGCTTGGAGCACTTGGATTATTCTTGGTGAAATTACGATGCGACAACAAGTACGTTGGGCATCTAAAGACACCTGGAGAATCGATAAAAAAGAGCTTCTTAACCCATATTGTCCGTTACCAAAGTTAGACGTTGGTTTGTACGATTACATCGACGAACACTATGAGCAGGTATGGGGCAAAAGCTACGAGTCAGATTATCCCATCAGTTTAAGTGCTGAAGAAGTTCCTAATGATCGCTACGTTTTGGCAGTTTCGATGATACATTCGCGCTGGCAAGGTGACATAGCGATAGAACAAGCACAAACTATCAGTAAAACTTATGATATTTCTAGCGAAGAAGAGTTAAAGTAATTTAAAATTGTGCCGTTAACTATGTAAGGGATCTAACAAAGATAAACGGCATGAAAAAAACTACTAAACTACTCGCAACGTCAATTGCATTCGCCAGTCTTCCTCTTTCAGCAGCAAACTACGCCATTGAAGCGCGTGGTGATGCGATGGGTGGTGTTGGTGTTGTTTCTGCAAACTTCTTAACCGCTCCATTCTATAACCCAGCATTGGTTGCTATTTATCGTCGTAACGATGATATGGGAATGATCACGCCAAGTTTTGGTGGTAGCTATAATGACCCTAACGACATGAAGTCGAACATTGATAGTGTCGTTGATGCATCAAACACTGCAGATTTAGACGCCGCACTGAATAAACTGGATGGCAATCAAGCCAACGTTGAACTGGGTGGTGTTGTTGCATTCGCACTTCCTAACCAGTTTGTTGCTGCAAACCTTTTCGCGAAAGCCTACACAGAATCATTTGCGACACCTAACGTTTACACAACAGGTTCAGATGAAGACAAAGTTGAACTGTCTACCGTTGAAGCTGTTTCTATCGGAGTCGCTGAGGTTGGTCTTTCTCTAGCAAAATACCAAACCTTTATGGGTCAACACATCTCATTTGGTATCACACCTAAGATCCAACGCATTTATACATATAACTACGTTGCTTCAGTTAATGATTACGACTTATCTGACGTAAGAGAAAATAGTGATGGTGAAACAGCCTTCAACATGGATGCAGGTGCACTTTGGTTCTTCGGTCCATTCCGAGTCGGTGTTGCAGCAACGAACTTGATCTCTCGAGACATCGAAACCAAAGATACCACGAGAACGCTAAGCAGCAGCACAAGTAGTGCGACACACCAAGTCGGCGGTAAATACACTTACCAACTTGAGCCGGTTTACACCGTTGGTGCAGGTATCGTGTCTGACTACTTTACATTGAGTGTCGATTACGATTTGAATGAAACTGAAAGGTTTACTTCATTCGAAGATAACGAACAGATGATTCGTGTTGGTACCGAAGTCGACCTTCTACGTCAGCTTAAGTTAAGGGGAGGGTACTACAAGAACCTGGCTTACTCTGATTCAGAAGGAACAGTCACAGCAGGTATT
This sequence comes from Vibrio sp. Evd11, assembly GCF_900382755.1. Taxonomy (NCBI): domain Bacteria; kingdom Pseudomonadati; phylum Pseudomonadota; class Gammaproteobacteria; order Vibrionales; family Vibrionaceae; genus Vibrio; species Vibrio sp. Evd11. The sequence continues at coordinate 61,162 of NZ_OSDX01000014.1, read as the reverse complement.
GGTATCTCACCACTTAACTTGTTCCAGTTAGATCTAAGTGCGAACTACACAAACGAAAATGCAATGGGCGCTTCAATCAATTTCCTTGCTAGTTACTAACAGTCCTTATATAGTTCTGCTCCTAAATAAAGGAGCAGAGCATGCTAAACGACTTACCAACCCTTTCTCACGAAGAACAACAGAAAGCTGTTGAACGAATTCAAGAAATGATGACTCAGGGCATCAGCACAGCACAAGCTATCAAAATCGTTGCTGAGCAAATTCGTGAAGAAATGAGTAATAAAGAAGAGTAGGGCATCAGCCCCTCTTTTTTATTACCTTAGTGCACTATAACTGCATATATTACCCTCTAGTATATTATCTCGTACGTACCCACTCTTTAGTTACCCTAAATCCCGACCTCATCAAAACCGTTAATTTTAGCTTATTCAGTAGGTTACAGCGGGGTAATCTGCTTTATAGGCTTTTCTCGGTTTCTATTTGTAATTAAATTACAGCAAGATCTGAAGGTAAAACAATTACCATTTTGGGTGTCAGTATTTATGTCACCCCACCTAAGTGGTTCAATATGTGGCGTTTTTTAAGGCTGGTGACGTTGTGACTTCTATTTTTAGCGGATACAAGTGCATGAATGTTCAGAAGCAGACAAATGAGGATTTCATCTAAGAACAGTGCGAGATAAGTCGTGATGGTAATGTTCAAAACCGATATCGCGAGCGACTGACTACCGCTTAGGAGAAGCTTAGAGGCGTAAGGAAGAGCTGTTTATCGAGCGATTCAGACGATACGTATCAACCGGAGAATGCCATTGATAACGTTATTACAGGTGGTTTCATTACAGGTGATGAGAGCGCGCTTAGAAGTATCCGAATCGATTAGAATTTTGAGGAGACAACAAAGCTTATGAGCTTATTTAGACAGCGGTTAAAAACCTAACGGCTTCTTTAAGTGGAGAGTCGATATCGACAAGGTATTGATTGCGTGCTGATTGAGTATCGGCAGAGAGTTGAATGTGTAACTGCAGTCCAGTCTAACGAGCCTTAATAAAATGTAGCGACTTGGTTTCGTCCGTTGTCTTTCGCTTGGTAGAGTGCTTGGTCTGCACGTTTGATGGCAGTACGTATCGATTCATGCTCCTTAAGTTGCGTTACTCCGGTCGAAGCCGTAACTTTAAGCGCTTTAGGCCAAGGGCTTTGGTCCATTGCTAGGTAAAAATTATCGATTGATTCGTTACACTGTAGCGCAGTTTGTTCTAGGCAAACGAGTAGAAACTCCTCACCACCCCAGCGATAAAGCAAGTACTGCTCACCAAGGCTCTCGTTAGCTGTTGCGACAAACTGAATAAGTACTTTATCACCCACTTCATGGCCATGTTGATCATTGATCTGCTTAAAATGGTCTAAATCAAACAGCGCGATGTGAATGGTTTTTCCTTGTTGCGCCAGCCATTCGAAATCATAGAAGGTATCTAACGCTTCGGTTCGGTTCCTACAACCGGTCAACGGATCGGTTGTGGCTTTCACCTTTAGCTCTTTAATTTCTTGGGTTAAATAGCGTTGTTGCTCTGCTGCGAGCGTCTTGCTTCGCTGTGCGATATGTAATGCGCAACCTATATAATAGATGGCATAGGTCACCCATAATCCAACCAAAAGCTCACCTAACAAAGCTTTACTGATGATTTTACCGTGGAAAACAATGCTCGAGATCTTAAGTGAGTGATGCCCATCAAGCGTGCTGGCACCAAGCCCAAGTTCAACAGACACCGCGTTTGTAATGTCTACCGCGCTATCAGAAACAGGGTGGTTATAATGATCAATCCACCAGAAAGGGACATTGAAGTAGCCCAAATCAATGTGGCTTGCATCTGGTAACGAGAAGTCTAAGCGATTGAACTTGTTCGACATAGCATCGCCTTTCACGCTGTAATTCTTGTCGTAATTACGAATGTAGAAGCGAAACCTTGGGTCTTCTTGGCCTTGGTAATCCATATTAATGGTGACCGAATCGAAAGTAGAGAGATCGAGCCCTTTACCTTGTGTCGATATAACGAATTCAATTTCACAGAAGGGCAAGCTATAGGTTCGCTCAAAGTCACACTGTAACTCAATGCCATCTTCTGTCTTATGTAATGAGCCTACGGTGCCACCGTCGTGGTCTCTGTCTGTGTTAACGCGTGTAGGGTATTTGTCTGGTGTAATAACGTAGCTCTTATTCATGAGCGTATTAAATGAGACCAACGATATTAGCGTGATTGCTAGGCAAAAAATCGAAAGGAATATGTTGAGTTTTCGGAATGCTTTGTCGCTCATGATACTAACCCGTACACGTGATTCGAATGTAATGCGCAATGCCTTAGAGTTGGCGCAATCGAAGATTAGAGTATTAGCATTGATAAAAGAGCTATACCCAAAACTGATCCAGAACTGACGGTTATACAGGAAAGCGCACCATTAGACCAAATTCAAGTTTAAATATTGAACGCAGCCCCTTGATTCTGAATGTTATTTACTCAATAAGTGCGGTTTTTACGGGGTTAATAATTTAACTGTATATTTATACAGTTAAATTTTAAGTGGTTCAGTTTTTATTAATCAGAGTGGTGTGTGCGGGTTTTATGGCTAGCTGTGACCATGAGCCACGAGGCCACTGGTATTGTTCATCAATTAAAGTGGAGGGCAGTTATGTTGCAGTGTCACTTTTTGGGTCTCGTTTTATCGAAACACTTTGTTGTCTATGAGAGCGTTCGTACCAGTCATCTTGTCTTTCATTTCCAATTACGCGCTATATGTAGAACAAGGCTTCAATGCACTGCAGAACATCCCTAACCCTTATTGGTTTGTAGTTGGTGCCGTTGTGGTTGATACGCTAGGCATGCGCGCAATGGTTCGATACCTACTGGAGTACTATGCGTCTCGATGGAAAGTGAAGTGATGGCGTACCTTGATGCGTTAATCATTGCACTTATTACAGGTGGAGTCTCAAGCCTTGGCACAATTGCAGCTTTGAAAACAGACATCAACTGGATTAAACGAGTGCAGCAAGACCAAGAGCAACGGATACGAAAACTGGAGGATCCTAATGGCTAGAAATGTTCCTAAAGCAAAGGCCGAAAACAAAACGGCCAGCTAATGAAAGGCTATACGCTTAGAGATGGGGCGAATACGACCCGGAACCGTTACAAGAAGCGTAGGTAAAAGGAGCCACTTTCTTATAAAGTGGCTCCTTTTGCATCTTATATAAGGGATAAGGCGCTTAGCATTAACGGGCACTTGTGCCTGTCCCGTTTCCCAACGCGAAAAGGTAGCTTGAGTGATTTCAAGGTTGTTTTGAGAAATGAAGTCTTTCTGCTGTAGGCCAGAACGTAAACGCGCATCACGTATCAGTTTAGCCGTAATAGGGTACTTATATTTGGATGGTTCCATAGCTCGTTGCCTTAACTGACGTGAAAAGAAACAATCTGGAGGTTTTACGAACGATTTGTATTATACGTAACTCTTATTAATAAGGTGTTTATTTGACAATTGGAGGTATAATTATCCAATTATTTTAGTAAGTTATGACGTATACCGTCTTCGGTAACGCAGTTAATAGAGGTGTCACGCAACACATGGAAGAAATACATTCTGATGCAGAACGTTTGTTCAATCTGGCCCGCGATTATAAGTCTGGTAAAGAAGGAGTTGAGCAATCATTCGAAAAAGCTGTTGAATACTATGAAAAGGCAGCTAGCTTAGATCATAGCGGAGCAATATTTAGTTTAGCTTTTGCTTATGAACGCGGTGAGGGTGTTGAACAGTCGATAGAACAGGCGATTGAATACTATGAAAAGGCCGCCGCTTTGGGTGAGAGCAAAGCAATGTGCAATTTAGCTTTTGTTTTTCATCGTGGTGAATATATTGACCCGTCATTGGAAAAGGCAATTGAATACTATGAAAAGGCCGCTGCATTAGATGATAACAAAGCTCTGTTTAATCTAGCTTTACTTTATAAGCGTGGTGAAGGTGTTGACTTGTCATTGGAAAAGGCATTTGAATACTATGAAAGGGCCGCAGGACTAGGAAATAGTAAAGCCATGTTTGGTTTAGGCTTAGCTTACCATCGTGGTGAAGGTGTTGACCTATCACTGGAAAAAGCAATTGAATACTATGAAAAAGCCACCGCATTAGGTCATAGAAAGGCAATATTTAATCTAGGTGCAGCTTATCATCGTGGTGAAGGTGTTACCCCATCATTGGAAAAGGCAATCGAATACTATGAAAAAGCAGCTGCGCTAGATGATAGAAAAGCATTGTTCAATCTAGGTTTAGCTTATAAGCGTGGAGAAATTTATGAACCGTCATTGGAAAAAGCAATTGAATACTTTGAAAAGGCTGATGCGCTAGGTAATAGCAAAGCTACCTTTAGTTTAGGTTTAGCTTACCATCGTGGTGAAGGTGTTGCCGTGTCATTGGAAAAAGCAATTGAATACTATAAAAAGGCTGCTGATTTAGGTAATAGCAGCGCGATGTATAATCTAGGTTTAATTTATGATCGTGGCGAAGGTGTCGAGCCGTCATTGGAAAAGGCAATTGAATATTACGAAAAGGCCGCTGAGTTAGGCAATAGCAAGGCAATGTTTAATCTAGCTATACATTATGAACATGATGAGGATGTTGACGCGTCATTCGAAAAGGCAATTGAATACTATGAAAAGGCTGCTGAATTAGGCAACTACAAGGCAATGTTCAAGATAGCTTTGAACATTAGAAAAAGTGAAGGTGAAGAAAATCAAGCGATTTCCGAAGAGCTATTCCAGATGCTTTACGATGCAGGGGAAAAAGACGCGTATAGATACATACCGCATCCTTCCTTGAAGAATCATGTATATCCAGCACTAACAAAAGCACGTGTGAGTAAGTGTGTAGAAGAGGAAATAAAGAAAGCTTTTTCGCTATTCCAGGAAGCTATTATCAAAATCATGGAGTCGAGCGAATATACGGAAAATCAACCGATTTATCATTTTACTCGTTGGCCAGCTATTCAAAGCATTTTACCAAAAGAGCGAACGAAAGATTGTAGAAATGTTATCCGCTTGTATCACGAAGATTATATGAATGACCCTAGTGAAGGGAAAAGCTTAGATTCAATAATTAAAACTCGTTCATTTGATTCTCAGTATCAAGATGTTGCAGACTTTATGACTGAAGCATTAGATTTGCGCTTAAATTTAACACAGAAAGCTGCGACCTACATGGCATCATTTACAAAAGCACATGACCGATTGGACCTATGGCGTGCTTACAGTGATGATGGAGATGGTTATTGCCTAAAAATCAACATCACTCAAACAGACATGCATATCTGGTCGCAAGCAAAAGCCTATACTAATAGTGATACCGATACTGATACTGATACTGATACTGATACCAACAAGCAATATGAGACTGAGCATTTGTATAAACTTTATAAAGTGAAATACGATCAGGAAGACAAAGAAACAGACCTCAAAAGTCTATTAATAGCATTAAAACCTCTTTATGAAATCGCAGCTAATCTTCAGCCGAATATACAGAATGAAATTAAAAAAACGATGTTCTATATGCTTAGCGAGGTTGTATACCTATTTAAAGATGAACAATACTCAAGTGAACAAGAGGTTAGAATGATTCAGCGTTTATCTTTAGATGAAGTATTTATAGATGAAGGTGACGTTGGGAAATTGTATAAATCTACTGGTCCTATCTTATTTACTCATGAAGATTCAGAGATTATCATCGGACCGAAAGTTCAAAACCCAAGAATAGCAGAGCTGAGCTTACGCAAAAGGCTTCAAGAAAACGGTTTTTTCAATACAGAAGTCACTCGCTCAAATGTTAATTATCGTTAATTAAAGTCAAAGGCCACATCGTGATCTAGATGCGGCCTTTTTATATTTTCTGAAAATATTGCCTTTGCTTCCTCCTAGATTTATCGCGTAGCGATAGGCTCTTAGAATTACGTACATCTCACCCAATCCGTAGAATCACCATTCCTTTGTTGTGTTTCGTCTACAGGCATACAAGGCCGCAAGTCGCTTGCGATAAAGAAAGGCCGCTTCATTTGTCCCAAATAGAAATGTCTCCTTGTTGGGTCTTTCGACTGGAGGCTATGAGCACTGGGTTGATGGTTCGAGGGGCTGTTTGAAGGGCTCTTTGCTGTGCACGGCGTTTGGGGGCTTTCTTACTGCGGGTTCGTTGCTGTTGTTGTTCGAATTCTTCTTGTTGTTGCTGAGCAAACTTTAAAACTTGGCCGAGGCGTTTGTTGTCGACGATTTGGGTTTGTTGAACGTGCTCGAGTTTGTCGAAGGTTTTGAATTCGAGTTTTCGATGCCCGTATTGGATGGCGATTTCACCGTTTGGGTAGTCGAGTATCTTGACATGTTCGTGCGCTAGTCGGCTGTTTTCTTCAGTAGGTTCAATGAGATAAATCACTTTATCGTATTGAAATGTCAGCGACTTTGAGAGCTTGCGGGTTTCTTGCCAACTGAAAATATCGTCGAGTTCTTGCTTGGACTCTCGAACCGGACGATGCATGTCTTTTGGGTATTGAGCGGGCTTAGCAAAGCGATGGTTAAAATCGGCGGTGAAGTAGGGAAGCCAGGCGTTGGCTTGTTCGATGGTGTCGATACCTTGTAAGCGCATCTCTTTAACCAGCCGGTCTTGCAGCGTGAGGTTGGTTCTTTCAGCACGCGCCCGTATTGAGTTTGGCCAACTTGTTTGTGTTTCTCCTGATTCACTCGAAAAATTGAGTGCTTGTCACTGTAAAATGCGATGGGTTTACCGTGCTCATTGAGGTATTCACGCATGGTCAACATGTAGTCAAATGCGGATTCTGTCTCGCTGAATCTTAGGTTCATCAAACGGCCAGTTGCATCATCAATGAACACCAATAGGCAACATTTGTCGCTGCGGCCTTCAAACCAGTCATGATGGGAGCCGTCAATTTGGATAAGTTCGCCCAAGCAATCACGACGGTAACGAGGCTGATAGACTCGAGATTTGCGTTGTGAATGTGGAAGCCACAGTCCGTCGGCGATCATCCATTGACGGAGTGTTTCTTTAGAGACGGATAGATTGTGTCGTTCAGTCAGTTTTTCCAGAGCGAACGTTGGTGAGAAGTCAGAGTAATGCTCACGGATAAGTTTCAGTATTTCAATTCTGAAATGTTCTGAGTAGCGTCGATTACTTGGGCGTCCACGCGCTGCGTGTGTAAGACTTTGAGCGCCAAGAGAGACAAGTTTGTTTACCAAACGTCGGATATGACGCGCAGACAGATTCAAAATGATAGCAGCGTCAACTTGGCGTAGTCGCTTTTCACGTACGTCAGTAAGCACCTTGAATCGCTGAATATCTTTTTCACTCATAGTAATAAGCATCCGGATAACTCCTAAGCAGACCAATATAGGTAAGCTTAGGAGGACATTTTAAAATGGCTCAAACCGGATATTACTAAATTGCTCTAACACCGTCACTGCGTATTATGTACGTTATGTTAAATTGGTTTTGGCGTTTATAAGGCAGGTATCTTTGTGTGATGCCCTGCCTTTATTCTGTGTCGATAATCTCTGAATTATACTGTGTATTTAACCATAGTGGCTATTTACCATAAAATACCTAATAACCAGTGATAATAATCTTCGATTTTACCCCTGGCATTAGTTAGAGCTTAACCGCCAGCAAATTTAACTTTGTAGCCTTTCTTTTCTAGATGCGCTTTGAGCTTGTCACGAGCGTCGCCTTGAATTTCGATGTTGCCATCTTTTACTGAGCCGCCGCAGCCACACACTTTTTTGAGTTCCGCTGCCATTAGTTTTAATGGTGCGTCATCTAGGTCTAAGCCCGTTACGATAGAAACGCCTTTGCCTTTACGGCCTTTGGTTTCTTTTTGGATTCGAACGATACCATCGCCTTTAGGACGTTGGACTTTCTCTTCTTCAGGCTTAATGCGACCTGTTTCTGTTGAATATACTAGGCTCATAAATTACTTCTTTTGTTGCTCTGCTTTTTGTTTTGCGAGTAAGTAAGCTTCTATATGACGTTGGATTGCAATCTTGCCGCCTTTGATAAGACGCCCGTTAAACATGCAATACCACGCGTTAGGCTCACTGGTGTCATTCTTGATCTGATAGCCGTTGAAGTTTTCAGTTAGGCCACCAGTTCCTCTCGACTTATTTAATGCAGTGAACTCTTTAGGGTCAATAATAGACGCGGTGTCAATCCACCAATCAATACTCTTCTTCACGGCAGCTAGGTTGCCCTGAATAACATTGTTTTTTAACTTAGCACGCCAAATGGTGTTGTTAGCATCCATCGATTGCAGATGGACGCTACGGTAAATTGAATTAGCCATATCTATTAATCATCTTTTTGTTTTCACTGTATTAATCATAAGTATACTTATAATGATATCAAGCATAATATGGTAAAAACACCTGTTGAGGTACGGTAATTTGAGAAAAAAAGTCCCTATTTTAACCGACTCCGTGACAATTAATTCATTTGTTGAAAAATTGAACAGGCACGCGACAATTGAAATTATAGATGAGTTAACAGGATATCAGTATTCTCGTAACTCACTACTGGGTATCTACAGTGATTGGAATCGCTACCATGCGTTCTGCACTAAAAACCGTATTAACACACTCCCTGCCTCTATTACTGCTGTTCGTCGTTTTCTTGAGACTGAATCCAGTGATAGAAAATACGCATCTTTAAAACGTTACACTGCAACGCTTAGTTTGTTGCATACTGTGTTGAGCTTTGCCAACCCAATCAAGCACAGACAAGTTCGTTTTACCCTGCTCCACTTGCAAGCTCAAATGGCCGGCGACGCTAAGCAAACCAATGCCATGACATCTGCACACCTCGCTGAGTTAAACACGTTACTTTCAAATGAGAAATCGAGCTTAAAAGAGATCCGAGATATCGCCATTTATAATGTGATGTTTGAGTGTGCTTTAAAGCGCTCAGAACTTAAGGCGTTATCAATGGGTAATGTCGAGTGCGTTGAAAATGATTACCAGATTACAGTAAAAGATTCAGCGTATCGGCTGTCGCAAGTTGCAAGTGCTGCACTTCAGCGTTGGTTTGCGTTTACTGGGACACAAGATGAGTTACCCGTGTTTCGCGCGATAGATAAGCATGAGAATATCAGCCTACAACCGTTAGATGATTCGTCGATCTACAGAATATTGAGAAGAGCAAGCGACTTACTTCAACTTGCAGAAAACCACCATTTCTCTGGGAACTCGATTCGCGTGGGTGCTGCACAAGAGCTGTCGAAACAAGGCCTTAAGGTAAGGGAGATTCAGGATTTTGGTCGTTGGCTAAGCCCTGCAATGCCTGCGCAATATGTGGGTTATTCTGGAACGGCTGAAAGTGAGAAGATGAAGTTTAAAGCACTAGTGCCTTGGCAATAAGCTCAAGGCACTATTATGTTCTTTAGCCAGTGGTGTAAGACTCGCTAACATATTTTGGAAGAACTAAGAAATGCTCGTTCTCACACAGTTCTCTAGAAACTGGCTGAATTTGTGGCCATCATGTTCAACCATTTTAGGGAACATGGAAATTGGTGTCATACCTGGGAAGGTGTTGACTTCATTCAGGTAGATCTCATTGTCTTGCGTTAAGAAGAAATCAATACGAGACAAGTGACGAAGCTTCATTTGGGTGAATACTTTGCGTGCACTGTCTGCAATTAATTCACGTTGTTCATCCGTTAGATTACTTGCTTCCACTTCAGTAATTGAGTGGCTGTCTGCACTGTATTTCTCTTCATAAGAATAGAATGCTCCATTCGGTGCAATCACCTCGCCCGGTTTGCTGATGTGTAGCTCACCATCGATTTCATAAGCGGCAACTTCGAGCTCTCTAGGCACAACTGATTTCTCAACCAGCACTTGATCAGAGAAGGTAAACGCCTTATTGATCGCTTCGCTTAAGTCTTCCACTTGGTTAACTTGGTAACAACCTACAGAAGAACCTTGACGAGCCGCTTTCACGAACACTTTTCCCCAATTTTCAAAAGCTTGAGTCGCTTGTGAATGAGCTTGGTCGTTGTTGTCTGATAAAAACAGATACGGCGTGTTTGGGATGCCAAGAGCGTCGTACCAAAGCTTTGAAGTGATTTTGTTGAAGCTGTTGTTACTTGCTTCAGAACCACAACCTAGATACGGAATTTTTGCCAGTTCAAACAGTGACTGGATGTCACCTGTTTCACCCGGGAAGCCGTGAATACAAGGCGCAATGAAATCGACTTTAGACTCTAGGTTGTCGCCACGTAAGGTTTGATTGTTGATATCAAGATAAACCAATTCACCAGAATCAAGACACCAGCCTTCGTTTTTAATTTCAACTCTCACAACGTTAAAATCTGTAACGCTATTCAGTTGTTCAAAAAGGTAATTGGCTGAAACTAAAGATACTTCATGCTCTGAAGATCCACCGCCGCAAAGTAGAAGGATGTTAATGGTGTTCATGGGTAAATTCGGTCCTTGAAACTAGGAATACTGACTTCAATGATAAACAAAAGTCGAAATAGGTACAGTGTTTTGAACGTTAAAATTGTGTTCGAAAGATCGAGCGATTAACTATTAAACAAAACTGCTGGTCTTAAAACAAAAGAAGGAGCATTTGCTCCCTCTTTCTGAATTAAAACTTAGTTCAACTTGTTAAGTGTTGGGTATTCAGAGTTCTTGATGTCATCAATGCTCTTAACGAACGGCTTCAAGTTTTGGAAAGTGGTCGGCAGAGTCGAGATAGCCTTTTTAGCTTCTAAGCGTGTCGCGTAATCACCGTAAAGGACGGTGAACCACTTAGTGCCATTAACCATTTTATAGTTTTCCCAAACTGGTTGAGAAGTCGTTGGTAGCATTTTCACGAAAGAATCGACTTTAGTTTGGCTGCCAACAGCAACAACTTGAACTGTGTAACCAAAACGCTGGTTCATGTCTTGCTGTTTCTTGGTTGGGCCTGTTACTACTGCAACGGGTTTAGCCCTAGTCGTTAGAGTCACTTTCTGTTCAACAGGTTGGGTCTTGATAACGTTGACGACATTCTCTTCAACAACGCCTGTTTGCTCAGATTGAGATACAACTGGAGCTGCAACTTTGGCAGTTTTGTACTCTTCTTGATAGCTATCTGAAGTTACATTAGTCACGTAGTCGTCAGATACACATGCAGCCAAGAGCAGTGGCAAAGTCGCAATTGCAAATTTTTTCATGGAAAGCTCTATATCCTTAATAATAATTACTATAAATCATGCCGATACGTCGGTTTAGAATCAAGTTAACTTTGAGATTATACACCATTAGTGGGTGACCTATTTCACAAACTTTATGCAGTGTTTGCTTATTCATCTGAATTCGGTGAATTTGCCATCAACTCATGAGTGAAAAGTAAGTTACGATGAACTTACGTGCATTGCTAGGATATCTCTATGAATCATCTTGATCCCCTCCTTAAACCCCGTTCAATCGCTGTTGTTGGTGCTTCTCAACGAGAAACGCGTGCGGGATATACCGTCATGAACAATTTGTTGCACGGGGATTTTAAAGGTGCGGTGATGCCCGTTACGCCAAAATACGACTCGGTGGCAGGCGTACTCTCTTACAAAAATATTTTGTCGCTGCCTATCGTGCCTGACCTTGCGATTCTGTGTACCAATGCGACCCGTAATGTGGCTATTTTTGAAGAGTTAGCCGAGAAAGGCATAGCTTCTGTCATTGTGCTTTCTTCCGACATGCAGCAACAAAGCGATAATGGCGAAACTTATGATGCACGATGCCTAGCGATTGCTAAAAAACACAACATTCGTGTGCTTGGATCCAATAGCTTGGGGATTATTGTCCCTTGGTTAAATTTAAATGCCTCTTTCTCTCCGGTAACTGCGCTGCCAGGTAAAATCGCGTTTGTTTCTCAGTCTGCGGCGGTTTGCACCACGATCCTTGACTGGGCTAACGACAAAGAGATCGGCTTCTCTGCTTTTATCTCGATAGGTAATGGCAGTGACATTGAGTTTTCAGAGCTATTGGATTATTTGAGTACCGATTCGCACACTGAAGCAATCTTGCTTTATGTCGATAGTATTAGCGATGCGAGGCGCTTTATATCTGCGGCGCGTGCGGCTTCGCGTAATAGACGAATTCTGGTGTTAAAAGGCGGTAGAACAGCGAAAGGCAGAGCGGCAGCAATGGCACATACCGGTGGTGCTGATACCTTAGACATTATCTATGATTCAGCGATCCGACGTAGTGGTATGTTGCGAGTTAAGAACTTACATGAACTGTTTGCTGCAGTAGAAACACTGACTCACTCAGTGCCTTTACGTGGCGAGCGTCTTGCTATAGTGACCAATGGTGGCGGTCCTGCAATTATGGCCGTGGACACCCTATTTGACCGCGGGGGTAAACTCGCAGAATTATCTGAAGATACGCTCGATAAACTCAGTAAGGTTTTGCCATCGAGTTGGTCTAAGAGCAACCCTATCGATATTGTTGGCGATGCTGGCGATCAACGCTATATCGACACCATAAACATCTTGCTCGATGGCGATGAAGCGGATGCCATTCTTATCATGCACAGCCCCTCTGCGGTCGCACATTCAGCCAAAACAGCAGAGCGAATTATTGAAGCGATTAAAAAGCATCCTCGCCACAAGCGCTTTAATATCTTAACAAATTGGTCTGGTGAGCTAACAGCAAGGCCAGCGAGAAAGCTGTTTACGGAAGCGGGTTTCCCAACCTATCGAACGCCTGAAAGTTCAGTGGTCGCATTCATGCACTTGGTCGAGTACAGACGCAACCAACGTCAGTTAATGGAAACGCCGACCACGGCAGAAAAAGTGCACATTGAAGACTTGGCAGATGCCAAAAATTGGATAGAGCGCCAACTACTGGATAAAGATACAGTTAGTCTTGATACCCATCAAAACAGTCAGTTTTTCAAGCACTTCAACCTTGAAGTATTGCCAACTTGGATTGCTTCCGACCCAAGCGAAGCGGTACATATTGCCGAAACGATCGGTTACCCGGTCGCCGTAAAACTTCGCTCGCCAGACATTGCGCATAAGTCGGACGTTCAAGGTGTGATGCTCAATTTACGAAACAGTAGTGAAGTCGCCAATGCCGCTCAGGCGATTCTCGATCGCTCTCAATTGTCGTTCCCGACCGCTCATATCCATGGCTTGTTGATTCAAGGTATGGCTAAACTTGCGGGCGGCCAAGAGCTGCGAGTTAAGGTCACAACGGACGAAACCTTTGGCCCTATCATTTTACTTGGCCAAGGTGGCTCTGAGTGGGATGAATCGATTGATGCCGCAGCTGCTTTCCCACCGCTTAACATGACACTGGCGCGTTACTTGATCATTAGGGCGATAAAAAGTGGCAAGATTCGACTGCAAAAGTTACCTACCCCGATCGATATTGAAGGGCTCTCTGAATTGCTAGTTCGTATATCGCAAATGGTAGTGGATTGCCCTGAAATACATGACTTGGATATTCATCCCGTACTGGCCAATGGCGACAAGTTCACGATCTTGGATGCCGATATCATATTGAAAGCGTACGAAGGCGATCCTCAAGAACGTCTTGCGATTAGACCTTATCCAGTCGAACTTGAGGAGAATATTGTACTCAAGGACGGCACAGAAGTGTTGTTACGCCCTATTCTTCCTGAAGATGAACCACTTCATGCGGATTTTATTAATCGAGTATCCAAAGAGGATCTCTATAAGCGTTTCTTTAGTGATGTTGGTGAATTCAATCATGAGGCGTTGGCTAATTTTACTCAGATTGATTTTGATAGAGAAATCGCGTTTGTGGTCGTCCGTAAGGAACAAGGCGTGCCTGCGATTATTGGTGTATCGAGAGCACTGATTAACCCAGAAAACACCGATGCAGAGTTCGCGATTCTGATACGCTCCGATCTAAAAGGCGTCGGTTTAGGACGCATTTTGATGACCAAGGTTATTGATTACTGTCGTGCTAAACAGACCAAGCAAATGTCTGGAATGACTATGCCAACCAATAGAGGGATGCTAACACTAGCTCAAAAGCTTGGTTTTGAGCTAGACATCAGTTTTGAAGATGGCACTGCTGATATGGTGTTACCGCTATTTGAGTGACCATGTTTTTTTAAGGTGTTGAATACACCAAGATTTGGCGTCGCCCATTTTGTTGCGTCGCCAAGCCATGACGATATCGATCGGCTGTGGTTCTGTACCCGAAATCTGCTGTAGAACGCCAGATTCAATCAGCGGTTTAGCTATACTACTCGGCAAGGTGCCAATCCCTAATCCAGTTGTTAGAGCCTCTACCTTTGCAGAGAAGCTTGTCACGGTTAAACGAGGTTGTTTCTCTAGAATGTTGCGACTCAAAGCTGGTTGTTCACGTGCAGTATCCGCAATTGCAATAACCCTGTAACTTTCCCTTGCCTTTTGATCGAACTCGCCAGAACGTTTATGAACGTAGTGGTTTGATGCCGCGACCCATACCATTTCCATTTTACCAATCACGTCACTTTTCATATCGTTTGGAATCGTGTCGAGCTTGGGGCAAACAAGCAAATCTGCACGGCCATCCGTGAGGGATTCCCAGCAACCAGCTAAGATCTCTTCTTGTAAACGAACACGTGTTTTGCTGATTTTCCCGAGTTCGTCGACCAACGAGAAGAAATTAGCAATTGGAATAATGCCATCAAAGGCAATAGTTAAATCCAGCTCCCAACCATTGGCAAGAATACTCGCGTCGTTCACGAGTTGTTCGGTGGCACCAAGAATGATCCTGCCTTGCTCTAATATTAACTGCCCCGCTTCCGTGAAATTAGCGCGGTGGCCAGAGCGATCAAAAATCATGATATCCAAATCTTGTTCTAACTTCTGGATTTGATAACTCAATGAAGAAGGTGCTCGGTCCATTTCATTCGCTGCAGCTGCGAAACTCCCACGACGATCAATGGCATCTAATATGTGTAATGCTTCAAGTGTTATTGGACTATGCATAGCTTCCCTACTTTACAAATGAGACTTGAATCACAAAAACAGAAGCATTCAGGCTATAAATGGAACTGTAAAAGTCTTTTTAATACAGCTATTTAAGAATATTAATTATGAATTAGTTGATAAAATTGAAAATTATTTAAATGCAAATAATAGTAATTATCATTTAGAACCAATATTATCTTTCGCAAATCAAGATAATACTATGGAATTAAGGTAACTATCAAATGTATAAGCAATCCCTACTCTCTGCTTCAATCGTTTTAGCGCTTTCATCAACCTCAGCCTTTGCTGAAGATTATGCCCTATTTGACGAGGTTGTTGTATCGGCAACTCGTACCGAGCAAAACAAAGAAGATGTTTCAAGCTCAATTGAATCGGTATCGTCAGAAGATATTGATAATCAAATGTCTAACGACATAAAGCAAGCTCTTCAATACACTCCAGGCGTAGAAGCGCAAGGCAGTGGCCGCTTTGGTATTTCGGGTTTCAATATCCGTGGTGTTGAAGGTGATCGCGTTAAATTGATGATCGATGGTGTCCAACAACCAACCCCATACAACCCTGGCGCTACAGAACAGCGTAAATATTCAAACGCCATTGAAGTAGACACATTGAGTGTCATTGAGGTAAATAAAGGGCCAGCTTCTACATTGTACGGTTCTGATGCAATTGGCGGTGCTGTACTGCTAAGAACGAAGAACCCAGAAGATATGCTTAGAACTGATGGTGATGAGAACCGTTTTGGTATCAAATCTAGCTATACGTCAGCTGATGAACAGTTTAAAAACACACTTTCATGGGCGATGCGTAAAGATAAGTTAGAAACTATCGTTATGGCGACATACGCTCAAGGTCATGAGACAGAAACTCATTCATCAGGAAGTGACATTGAAGGTCCAGATCGTGGTGCTTCTAACCCAGCCGATACGGAATTAAGTAACTTCTTAGCTAAAGCAATCTACAATGTATCGGATTCAAACAAGATTGGTGTAACTTTAGAGCATTATCAGCGCCAATATGATGAGGATGAGTTGAATTACAATGGTTACCAGCTTATGCCGGGCTTTGTATACACTGATAACTATAACGAAGACACCAACAAACGTTTTCGTGCAACATTAGAGCAACAGCTTAAGTTGAATTCGTCTATCGCGGATTCGTTAGACTGGTCTCTTAGCTACCAGGACTCAAGCACTCTTAATAAGAACTACGACACGACACCATCAAGTGGTCGCCGATTACGTGAACGTGATGCATCAGACGTAAACATGCAGCTTGATACACAACTTTCTAAGTTAGTGAATATCGACGGCGCTGATCATGAATTTACTTACGGTTTTACTTACCTACAAAATGATTTTGAGCTAGACAACACCGATCATAAGTTTGACCGAGGCACCGTTACTCCAGGTAGTACGGGTATCCCTGATGCAAAAATCACGCAATGGGGTGTGTTTGTTCAGGATCAAGCGTTCTTCATGGAAGATAAGTTGATTGTAACCGGTGGTCTTCGTTATGACTCGTTTGTTGCTGATCCATCAACAGATGAAGGCTACACCACGGAATATGAAAAGAATGAAGATGATGCATTCACAGCGAAGCTAGGTTCGGTTTATCACATCAACGACAACTTATCTGTATTTGGTCAAATCGGTCAAGGATTTAAAGCTCCTTCAGTTTATGACTTGTATTACTTCTATAACAACGGCGCTATTATTGAAGCAAACCCTAATCTAAAAGCTGAAAGAAGTGTGTCTTATGAGTTTGGCCTTCGTGGCAGCAACCAACACGCTCGCTTCGAACTTAGCACTTTTTACACCGACTATACCGATTTCATCAATCAGACGAAAACGGGGGAGCAAAACGGTAGAGACGTAATTACCAAAGAAAACCTAGATAAAGTTACGATTTATGGTGCAGAACTTTCTTCAACAATTAACCTTGATACCCTGCTAGACGCACCATTCGGTACATACACTCGTTTGGCTGTAGCCTATGCTGACGGTGAAGATAAATCTAACGGAAAATCAATTGATTCGGTAGCACCTCTAACAGGAACAATTGGTCTTGGTATTGAGAGAGAAACCTTCGGTTCAGCTCTAAATATTAAAATGGTTGCTGCGAAGGATGAGTGGAACGCTGACGACAAGGTCGATGTAGCTGGGTACACCGTTGTCGATTTAACCGCTTATTACCGTCCTATCACGGATTTGACTCTGCGAGCTGGTCTATTTAACGCGCTGGACAAGAAATATTGGTTGTACAGTGAAACGTCTAGTAGTACACAGGCCTCTAAGTTTAATACAGACTTTAAGTCTCAACCTGGCCGTAACTGGGGAATATCTGCAAATTACGAATTCTAATTCGTTAACTAACTGATACAGAAAAACTAATGTAGCAGAAACTAAAAAGCCAGCTTAATGCTGGCTTTTATCTATTTCACTAAAAATTGTATCAAAAAGGACTAAGTGAAATTACGTCTTACTTCTCTGCCATTTCTTTCTTAACCATTACTGCAGCAGCAATGATGAAAGTGATGATTAGGCCTAGTTCCATGATTAACTCCAAAGAAAATTAACATTAAACATATAATTCGCGAGCATAGTAACACAACGAATACAGAATGATACTTTTTAACCACTAATTTACTTTTTATTCGATTTAGATCAAAAAAGATGCCCTAAAGCATCTTTTTGTACGTTAACTATTCATGAAACGACTAGATCAACCAGGGAAACCATCAGGGTTCGTTGACTGCCAACGCCACGTATCTTCGGTCATATCAGTCAGTGTGCGTGTCGCATTCCAGCCCAATTCTTTCTGAGCTTTTGCCGGATCTGCCCAACATTCTGCGATATCACCCGGGCGACGATCGACCAGTTGATAAGGGATTTGTTTGCCGCTCGCTTTCTCAAACGCCTTAACCATATCCAATACACTTGAACCGTTGCCTGTACCAAGATTATAGATATGAAGACCGTCTTTACGCCCTACTTTCTCAAGTGCCGCGATATGACCGTCAGATAGATCCATGACGTGGATGTAATCACGTACGCCAGTGCCGTCTTTTGTTGGGTAATCGCTACCGAATACTGATAAGAATTCACGACGACCTACAGCCACTTGAGAGACAAATGGCATTAGGTTATTTGGAATACCTTGCGGGTCTTCACCTAGCTCACCACTTGGGTGTGAACCTACTGGGTTAAAGTAACGCAGCAGTGTAATGCTCCAATCTGGATTGGCTTTTTGGAAATCGGTTAAGCACTCTTCAACCATTAGCTTACTACGACCGTAAGGATTGGTTGCGCTTGTTGGAAAATCTTCGGTGATAGGCACACTCGCAGGATCGCCGTAGACCGTTGCTGAAGAGCTAAATACCAGTGTTTTCAAACCTGCTTCACGCATTGCATCAACAAGAACTAGCGAACCATTTACGTTGTTGTCGTAGTACTCAAGAGGCTTAGCAACAGATTCGCCAACCGCTTTCAAACCAGCAAAGTGGATGACTGCTTCGATGTTATGTTGCTCCATGGTTTCAATCAGCAGTGCTTTATCGCGAATGTCGCCTTCAATAAAATCAGGACGAACGCCAGACACTTTCTCGATACGTTCTAATACGCTCGGCTTGCTGTTATACAAATTATCAAAAAGAACAGGCGTCATACCTGCATTGATCATTTGGATACTTGTGTGACTGCCGATGTAGCCCATGCCACCTGTAACTAAAACATTCATGTTTAGCAGACCTTTTAATTAAAATTATTCAACCTATCACTTATGATACAACAACTTAGGGTGGGCTCACAAACACTGGAGCCTATTTACCCTCACGAGCGAACACAAACTGGCCTTTTCCTTTGCGTTTCGCTTGGTACATAGCCTCATCAGCAACTTTTAGAATCACGTCAATATCACGCTCTGAGCCATCAACTAAATGGATACCTAAGCTCGCTCCCACATGAAGTGAACGTTGTTTATAATTCACTTCTTGCCCGATCAGATCCAACAATCGCTCGGCTAACTTAGCTAACAAGACCTTGTTTGTCTGTTTAATAATAAGAACAAATTCATCACCCGACAAACGTGCAACCAAATCCCCCGCTCTTACCTGAGATAACAACCGGTTTGATACTTCTTTAAGGATTTCGTCACCTGCATCGTGTCCATAGCTGTCATTCACTTCTTTGAAACCATCCAAATCCAAGTAGATAACCGCGAAATGCTGATTTGAATAGTGGCTCGACGTGACAACATCATCCATAACCTTATACAGCTGCGCTCTATTCGCTAGCCCGGTTAATGCATCGTGATGAGCCAAGTGTTCGAGTCTCTCCATCTCTTTAACGTTGGACAAATCAGACAGCGTTAATACCATATCAAACTCGTCTTTCTCATTGCCTGAGGCAACTCTATTCACTTTGACAAACATTGGAACTAACGTACCAGACGCACTCTTCTCCCACACTTCGCCTTGCCATTGACCATAGTTCTCTAACGAACTGCGAATTGTCGGCATTAGTGATGAAAACTGCTGCCACGAAAATACTTCAAATGGTGTTTTGCCCACCAGCAGATCAGAGTGATAACCGAGAAGTTGTGTGATCGCCGGGTTAACCATGGTTATCACATTGGACGAGTTCAGCACGATCAAACCGTCTTTACTGTTTTCGAAAACACCCGCTGCAATACGTTGGCGGCTCATGGCCGTTTCTATGTCTGTGACATCTTGGATTGCGTAAAGAATACGACCGTGTTTTGTCAAAGAACGGCTACTCACACGAAGCCAGCGTTTTGATTGAAAGAGATCGGTGGTTTCCAGCAATTCATCATTGAGTTCAATATTGGCATCAGTAACAACTTGTAAGTAGCCCGTTTGCTTGGTTGCGATCAACTCTTGGATCAACAAGTTCTCAAGAAAGGCTTCCGAGCATTTAAAAATATCCCGAGTCGCTGCGTTCGCATGAAGGATGAGCCCTTTTTCATCCACCACCAACAACGAGTGCTGAACGGTTTCAATGACCTCATTTGCGAACGATTTTTCTTCTTGTAATTTGTCTAACGTAAAATTGATTTGGTTGTCGCGATGGTGAAGCCTTTCTAACATGGTATTGAAAGCTCGAACCAGATCACCGATTTCATCGCGGTTCGTTGCGACCAATTTCGGCTGCTTTGAACTACGCTCAACGAAGGCTTGCATCGCCTCATTGAGGTCAAACATCGGTTCGATGATCAAGCGTTGAACCAATTTGACCAGTACTCCGCCTAAGATCACCAGAAACAACAGGTAGACGCCCGCAACCTTGAAAATATTCGTTAAGATCGCATTAAACGTCTCTTTCGATATTGTCACTCTCAAGTTCGCGATCACTGCGCCATCCAGCGTCACTGGAACGAGTAAAAATATGAAATGCTCAGAGATGGCAAATTGATGATCTGCGATATCGTCTAATTCATCTGTATTTGGCCTTGGAACCAAAGTGTTGCTCACCTGATAGCTTGCAAAAAGCTGCTCGTTAATGTCATAGAGCTTCACTCTAACAATATCTTTATCTGCTACGAAAGCTGACAAGATTTCCTGAGCCGATGACTTGTCTTCAAATAGAATCGCGGCTTGTAGGTTATAAGCAACACCTTGTGCTAGTACTTTAACACGCTGGATAAGACTCTCTTTTTCCCTTTCAAACGTGACAGTGTAATTTACTGATTGAATCGTGACAAAAGTGACTGCGATGAAGATGATGATGGGTAATATCAGCTTGTTTTTAATCGATATGTTATTAATGAAAGACAACATTATTGACCCTCCACTATAGCGATTCGTAACAGATTTGAGCCAATGACGTAGTCACCGCGCCTTGCATTCTCGAGATTAATCTTAGGTTTGAGCTTATTATCAATGTGAGTGAGCTCAATGACTCCACCTAAGTCTGTAAAGTTAGGGATATCACTGATTGTCACAGTATGTGGGGAGTGCTCTTGACTAAGGAATTGGTCATTTTTACGGTCAGACAAATACGTAATATCACACTTAGAAGTAATCGACTGTTGAACTTGGATAGCGAGCGAACGAATAGATTTGCCCTCTGTAATTGACGTCAGCACTTGGCTTACCTTTTCATCGCCAATCACACAAAAGTTCACAGCGTTCATTGAGCTTTCATCATTCCAACGTATAAAATTCGCAATTCTAAAAAGGTACACCGCTTTCACTTCATAAGGTTTGAAGCTAGCTGCCGAGGTATTCAAAGGCATAATAAGCATCGTTAAAGCGGCAAGGCCTAATTTAAAGAAACCGAGCTTAATGCGGTGCTTAAGCCATTTAGAATTCATGAGAGATCCTCACATACACCGATTCTTGATTGACGCTTTTCTGAGATGTGAATTCAGCTTGATAGCCGTCACTCTTACCTATGTTTTCAACAACCACTTCAACTAAAGGCGCTGCGGACGACTTTTTCCATGCGAGACGCGCATCAAAGGTTATTTCATGTGGGTAAGACTGCCATTCATATTGAGTGCCATCGCCTGCTACCCAATAGTCTGGGTAATTCACATTAATGTACTGGCCAATCACATCGAATTGCCAACTTTCTGTGATATTCCACATCAACTGTGCCGTGGCTAAATGTTCATTATCAATATCGTAATAAACACTCGTTTGAGGACTAGATTTAGGGTCATCACCTTTATTCTTACCTTCTAACGTCGCATAGGCGTAGCTCAGGTAACTGGCTAGATCTGCGGTGAGTTGGTAACTCGCGCCTAACTCTAAGCCATAAGTTTTTGCTTTATAATCGTCAGACAACGCCCCAACATAGACATGATTAGCGGGGATATCATTTGGGTCATAACTGTGGAAGCGAAGGTTGTCATGTTCACTCAGGTAAATCGTTACATCGAGTTCAAAGTTTGAATTGTTTGAGTAGCGATAACCCATTTCCGCCGTTACGACGTTCTCTGTTTCAAGAATCGAGCTTGATTTATATACATCTAAGTAGCTGTTGTTTGAATCAGCATTGTAACTATTGAAATAATAGGTGGAATTGGAATCCATATAAGATGGTGCAACAACTGCACGGCTAAGCCCCGCCCATACGGAGTGACGTTGAGTTAACTTATATAAACCACGCAGTTGAGGTGAAATCTCAGTTGAATCATTCTGTGTAAAGTGTTCAACCTTGGCACCAAGAGTAATAGACAGCGCTTCCGTCATTTGAATTTGAGACTGTATAAAAGCGTTCGCAATATAATCGTTGGCAGATTGGATATTGTAGGCTCGACCGTAGTAATCAGGGTTGTACCAATCAACATCCGAAACTTGGCTAGACGAGAAATCAAGATACATATATCGCAGGCCACCACCGAGTGTTAGCTGATGGTTTGCCGACAACTGGTTGATATAAGTAGAGTCAAAATCGAGGGTTGAGTAGCTTCCTGGAGAGTCTGGCGCGTTATCCTCATTATATTCACCCCATAACGAATATGAGAGTGTCGAATTTTCATCAAAATGGCGAGAATCGTTGAACTGGACGTAAACAGATTGGCTCTTATTATCAAAATCGTTGGCTTGTGATCCGACAAACGATCCTGAATTATCATATTGGAACGTATACAACTCCGACTCATAAAAGCTTTTCTCACCACCAATACGTAATGACCAACTTTCTTCAGCATTACTTGGCTGAAACACCATCCCTGCCGTTTGTGCTTTCCATTTTTCAGATTCGTTTGTGCGATATGTGGGCTCTTCTCGGTACTTATAAAAGGCACGAGCATTCACACTGTCGTTTAGGCTTAATCCCTGACGAACACTAAATTCATAGTTATCAGTATTAGAAGCGACACCTGAGAGATAAGTCCCCTGCGTATCATTGGCAGACTTAGTAATGATATTGACAACACCATTAACCGCGTTACCTCCCCAAATTGTTCCACCGGGGCCTTTTAGTACTTCGATGCGTTCGATGTCGGCAAGTACATAATCAACGTCGCTCCAATACGTACCGCCATAGACTGGGCTAAACAAGCTTCGTCCATCCATCATCACGAGCATCTTGTTATATAGGCCATCATGAAAGCCGCGTGTCGAAACAAACCATGAGGTTTCGTTGAATTTGGTGACTTTGAGTCCAGGTACAAGTGTTAGGACCTCTGCAATGGTTTTCGCGCCACTGCGCTGAATTCTCTCATTAGAAAGCACATACACCGACGAGGGGATGTCAGTGAGTTTTTGTGTCACTTTCGAAGCCGTTTCCATTTCGACATCTAACATAGACAACTCTTCAAGGCTCATCGACATGAGTTGATCTAGAGAGTTTTCTTGAGCAGAGACAAAAACAGGTGTCGTTAATGCTAGTCCTAAGCAAACCTGGCGCGATATCATGTGCTCACCTAATATACAGATAGATATTAATCCTTTAATCGATAGTTCAACTATATATGAAATGCCATACTGGTAAATTTCCGATATCGAAAGTTTGAGTCAGGTCACTGTTTATTTATGGCATTTATAAGACCGTCGTTACTTACCTCAACGTAAAGGATTAGCACCACGTGACAATGAAGATTTTGCTTAATTGCGACATGGGAGAAAGTTTCGGCAATTGGAAGATGGGCGATGATGAATCGGTCATGGAATGGGTCGACATGGCAAACATTGCCTGTGGGTTTCATGCGTCCGATCCCCACGTGATGTCTAAGACTATTAAACTTGCTGAACATTACCATACTCAGATAGGTGCTCATCCTGGCTATCAAGATCTTGTTGGCTTTGGGCGCCGTTCAATCCCTCACACTATGGACGAGATCAGCGAATTAGTTTGCTATCAAGTGGGCGCACTGCAAGCCCTTTGCCGATATCACCACACCTCTGTTGGGTATGTGAAACCTCATGGTGCCCTTTATAACGATATGATGGCAAACACCGATGTGTTTAACGCAGTCGCTCAAGCGGTTGCTGAATTCAACATCCCTTTAATGATCCTCTCTTCTTCTGATAATCAACAGTATTTAGATATCGCTGATGATCATGATTTACCTCTACTCTTTGAAGCGTTCGCAGACAGAGCTTATTTAAACAGTGGGCAGCTCGCGCCGAGAACTTTAAAAGGTTCGGTTTATGTCAATCAAGATGATATCTATAACCAAGTCATGCAGATCGTCAATTACGGATCAGTCACAACGCTCGAAGGTGAACGACTCCCTATTGAAGCCGACACGATTTGTGTCCACGGCGATAATCCACAATCGATCGCATTGATTAAAAAAATTAGACAAGACCTCAACACTTTTAATTAATACTGCGAAAGCTAGAAAGCTAGAAAGCTAGAAAGCTAGAAAGCTTCGAAGCGGTTAGTTAAAAATAAAGCGATAAGATAAGACCACAAAACAAGAAACCATGGCCAATTACCAAAGCTCATATGCTGTGATTGGCACGAATGGTATTTTAAAGCGTATTTCTTCGTATCAGTATGGAAGCGAAATGAAGATGAACAAGATTGAATTCAATATCGACCCTGTCGCAGAGTGCAGTGTTCTCGTTACACTAAAGCAGACTTACTCCTCAAACGTGACGCAAAGTGCAGAGCACAGTTCAAGTGCGGATGATTCTCGATACATGGCTCATTTTTCTGAAGCCATTCGACAACATTTCGCGTCAGTATTAATGAACGTGACACCGGCTTATCACACAATATTGGTGGATTACCTCCCTTACCGAATATCTGAACAACAATTGGTTGAACAACTTAACACCCTACTCACTCAATCCTTGTCGACACTTGCAAAAAAACATTCCCAATCAAATGTTGTTGAACTGCCCGCCTATTATTCTAAAGAAACCGCACTCGATTTAGAACGATACCAAGACAAAGGCTTGTCGTTAGATTCTGTTATTGCTTATCACACCTCGCAAACATATCACGTCAGTGCAATCGGCTTTATTCCCGGCTTTGCCTTTATGTCTGATGTGCCTGATGAACTGGTATTGCCACGCCATGCGACTCCGCGTTTAAGTGTGCCTAAAGGCAGTATTGCAATTGCAGGTTCAAAAACGGCTGTTTATCCATCTGACTCACCGGGTGGATGGAATATTATAGGTAACTGTCCTCTATCTCTGTTCAACTATGACCAATTAACCAACGCAGACATAAGCTCGCAAGGTCTCTCATTATTGAATGTTGGCGATAGCGTGCAATTTAAAGCCATTACTAAAGAAGAATTCATTGAACTAGGAGGCGTGCTTCATGGCCAAGCCAACACTCACAGTACTTAAGCCGGGTCCAATGAGTTTGATTCAAGATTTCGGACGGTTTGGTGTCGCACACCTCGGTTTAACACAAGGTGGCCCAGTGGATGATTACTCTTACAGTTGGGCTAATCACCTATTACAAAATCCCGTAAACTTAGCCGCGTTAGAAGTTACCCTAGGACAATGCGCTTTCAAGATCGATCACGATTGTGAAATGTCGATATGTGGCGGAGACTTACAGGCGTCTTTGGATGGCCAGAAGCTTGATAACTGGAGTACTTTCCAAGCTCGTACTGGGCAGATTTTATCTTTTGGATTACCGAAGAATGGCCTTCGAGCCTATTTAGCGATTAAGGGAGGATTTGATGCTCCCGTGACTTTGAATAGTCGTTCTACGGTCACAAGAGAAAAGATTGGCGGTCTTACCCAAAATGGTGAGCCTTGCCAACAAGGTCAGAAGATAACTTTCTCGACACATCCTCTCACTCAACCTTTCAAGCCTGTGAGTGTCACGTTCAGATACAAGCCGAACTATAACTTGCCTTTGAATTTACGCATTATCGAAGGTTATCAATGCAATCTGTTTTCTGAACCTGCGAAGGAAACGCTCTATAGTTCCAGTTATCGTGTTGATCAGAATTCGAACCGTATGGGTTATCGACTCAGTGGCGAGCCGGTCGCTTCTCCTGATATTTCTTTGTTATCTGAGGGAATTGCACTTGGGGCGATTCAAATCCCACAAGACGGGCAACCTATCGTGCTATTGAACGACCGACAAACCATTGGTGGATATCCGAAGATTGGTTGTATCGCTCGAATTGACTTACCGAGGTTAGCTCAAGCAAAACCGGGCCATGAAATATCGTTTAGTAAAGGAGATCGCTTGGGCTTACAAGATGTGTGGTGTCAGTGGGCGCAGTTTTTCGGCTATTGATGTGTTTTTTTGATGAACAACCCTATTAGCAAAACAAAACCAGACGTTTAAATTGAAAAATCCAGCTTGCTGTTTTCAGCAAGCTGGATTTTGTATTTGGATATCGTGGTTCTAGGTTAAGGTATAAGCTTCTAGGAGAATTAGAGCGCCTTTTAACCGTGATCTTGCCCTGATACCTTCGCAAGCGCATCTGGGTAACCGCGCTCTTTGGTTAAACCTATCGCTCTGCTTTCAATATCATCCACACTAAGTGACATTGTCACTGAATGCGTATCTTCAATCGATACTGATCCTGCTATATCAAACCATTGCTCAGCAACCTTTTGCGCCGCTTCTAACGTGGAAGACGCTTTGACGACTTCAAGTCGAGCATAGCGGTCACCGCAGAAAGACACGTCTGAAGCTCTCAAGCTTGGGTCCGTCCCCGGAATTTGCTGCGCACCGAAAAGCGGCTTACCGCCAACTTCAGCAGAAGCAAAGCTTGGAATGAACTGAGACATATGAGTGATCGCCGCTCGCGTTCTTAATTCAAGCTGTTCTTCACTCCAACCGGATACGATTTTCTTAAGCAGCTTAGAAGGTAACTGAGGTTGCGATGAATCCGTTGAAGATGAAACCAATCCGCCCTCAAACAGCGTAATCCCCTCTGTCATGCCATGAAGCTGGAACACACCATCGGCATACGGCGTTAATTGCGCCATGCCTTGTGGAGTGCCTCTTGGACCATGAAAGATAACTTCTGGCCACTCTTCCTTACATTCTTGTGAATATGGCCACTCAGTAACGTAGGCGGCTTTAAACTCAACCAGTCTTTGTTGCTTGGATCCAACAAAGTCATCGACAATGCCGGTCTCGAAACCACTCGCATTAATCAAGTAATCTGCCGTCAGGTTACGGCTTTGATTTTCGCGGTCTGTGTAAGTTAAAGACCAGCCTTCATTAGTCGATTCAACAGACTGTAAGCGGCTATTGGTTAACACAGTGCAATTCGATTGTTTATCAAGGGACAATTGAGCTGTCGCGGACAATCGGAATACACTCCAACCATACTCTTGAACCATCGCAACAGGGTATTTGAGCGTGTCTAAATCAGTGTGTTTAGCAAAAGGAATACACCAATCATCGAGTGACGTAGGCTTCAGAGGCTGCGTTTTTTCAGAAAGTGCTAACAAATCCTCTTTGTTATACAGCTTGTAATACTCTTCCGGGTCGCCAAGCACTTGATTGCTTTTATCTTGTTTAACAAGGTCAGTATAGGCTTGTTTGATTAGCTTAAGACGAGGAAGTAAATCCGTCGGTTCGCCGCCATCACTATGTGGCACAGCGATGATTGTCGGTCGAATATTGATCGTGTGAGGGAATAGTCGGACAGTATCAATCGACTGCGTGAGCAATTGGAGACACTGCTCTACAGAAATATCTCGATACAAATTGCCGCCAGCGTGCAAGTGGCAAATGGGTGGCCCATTGACCAAACTTGGCCCTTTTTCCAAGATAATGACCTTAAAACCCAGCTCACTAAAATGAATAGCGCTTGTGGTTCCGGCAATACCGCCGCCAACAATGGCAATAGAAGGTTGATTTGTATCCGTTTTGTTGTGGTTCATCGTGTTCTGTAGAATTAGATTAACTGCCCCTATTCTACTTTTGTTCGGCGATGAATTAAATCACATTTTTATCAAGGTCTTAGCATTCTGCTTCTTAATATCAATAAAAAAAACAAAAATAATTTCTTGACTTAATAACTCTAGATTACGATTTGAAGGTTATCTAACAGTCAGATTTGTCCTAAGTGACGCCACATAAAGGCTGTCTCAATACTCGTAATACATCGATGTTAACTTATCCCTAAAGTTATCCACCGTTTTTGTGGATAACTGTTGATAACGTTCTTGCTAAGTTGCGCAAACCCTTTGTTTACAGGGACTAACCCATGTTCATAAAATCGGCGATATTGAACAATGAGTTTTAATTAATGCTGAGAAATGTCTATTTTAAGGTGAGATATATCTTGTGAGTGACACCAGTTGGTTAAATAAAAAGCAGCCTATCGCGAATGACCGAAAAGATGCAAATAGGTATTCGCTGATAGACCGCTTTAAAAAGTGTGGGCGACGTAAGTTAGTCACCCACCTTGACTTAACCAATATCGTTTTAGTGACTATCCAAAGTCTTTGTTTACTGGCGCCAATAAACGTTTAATCAAACTGTTAACCACGGCCGCTAAGGTGATGAAAGTCAGCACAGGAAGAACAACCCACAACATTGGATGAAGTGATGGTTCTAACTCGAAGCCGAAGTTCATCACGCCAGCGACGCTGAGTTCTGAACCGAAAGCTGCAATCGATCCCGCCACCAGTGCCATCAATCCATATTCACACCAAATGGTATTGAGAATGCGCTTCTTACTCGCCCCTAAGGTTCGATATAAACGAATCTCTTGCTGTCTTTGAGATAGGCTCAACCTTAGCAGCGTGAAGATTAACAACAGCCCCGCTACCACGCCAAGTACCGCGAGCACGGTGATTGACCAGACGATTTGCTTAAGCAGCTCTTGTATCTTGCTGCCCATCTTTCGAATGTCCATCAAACTTACAGTCGGGTGATTACGTGACAGGTCGTTGAGCATTTGATTGTGCTGCTCTTCTAATCTGAAGCTCACCAACCAAGTCGAAGGAATCGAACTCAATACATCCGGTGTAAAGATGAAGTAGAAGTTTGGCTTCATCTCACGCCACTCTACCTTCCTGATGCTATTCACGTTGGCCACAACACTCTGGCTGTTTATCGTGAAGGTTAGCTCATCACCAATCTCCAAGCCTAGCTGTTCAGCCACTTCAGATTCCACGGACACACCTTTCTCTTGAGTCCAAGCACCTTCAAGCACTTCGTTATAGACTGGTAGAGCGTCTCCCCACGTAAAGTTAATCTCTCGGCTCAGTGCATCTGTACCTTCTGATATATCACTGTACTCGTTCGCTTCGACTCCGTTTATTGTGGTTAAGCGGCCACGAATAATTGGGAATGCCTGAGTACGCTCTACATCGTTGGCATCAATGGTCGCCAGATAATCGTCTTTCTCATAGCTCGCAATGTTCAGTGCAAACGCATTTGGCGCGTTTTCAGGTAAGGTTTGTTGCCAATCCGACAACAAATCGCTTCTCACTAACCAGATAATCGATAGCAGCATCAAAGACAGCGCTAAAGACCCGAACTGAATACCAGTAGCAAAAGGTGTGCGATTGATTCGACTTAACGCCAAACGCATCGAAGTTGATGTCGGTAATTTACCAAACAAACGCAATACCACATTACTCACGACCGCCAAAACTAAGAACAGACAAGCAATTCCGGCTAAGACGATCCACACCAACAAGTTATCGCCGTACATCAGCATCATTGGAATAATAGGCACAAGTAACAACAAGTATTTTTTATAGATTTCACGTAACTGGTGGTTTGATTGAATAACGCTGATCGCAGATGTGTTGACCAAACCTATTAGTGGAATACCTAAAGCGGGCACGCCAATCAAAATGCTTGATACGATAGCCAGTATTGCAGGTTCAGCGCCATAACTGGGAAGCGGTGTTGGCAATAAGTCACCAAGCGGAATTCGCAATAAAAACTCTAAGCCAATACCAATGGCTATACCGAGTACAGCGCCAATAACGACTAGCAGAGATACCTGTACAGATAGCCATTTAATGATCCACTGCTTACTCGCACCTAAACTTTTAAGCATCGCGATGGTTTTTCGACGACTCGCCACATAGTGTTGGCAAGTCAGCACTAAAGTGGTTGCAGCCATAATCACAACAATGGCTACCGTTAGCGATAAGTATTGAGTGGTGCTTTCGAACATGTCGTTGGTACGACTGGCCGAGTCTTGTGTACGCCAGCGATCACTTGGTGTCAGTTCGATACTGTCTTGTGCGGCTTTGAGTTTCGATTCATCACCATTTAAAAACAATCTAAAGCTAACGCGGCTACCTGGTTGGATTGCGCCTGTCGCTTCAACATCGTTATTATGAATCAGAACAGCAGGCATTTGTTGGAAAGGGTTAAAACTCAGGCCCGGTTCTTGCGCTATGCGCCCTGTGATTGTTAAATCGGTATCGCCTATCGTGACATTGTCACCTATCTCAACTTCTAGCTGAGCAAATATGCGTTCATCTAGCCACAATTCACCCGGTTCAACATGATTGCTTGCCGCGTTATCCGCGCCTTCTAGTATCATTTCACCACGTAAAGGGTAATTGCTCTCTACGGCTTTAACAGTAACCAACTGCATCGAGTTATCACTGAATGCCATGGTTGAGAAGCGAGTTAACTGAGAGCTTTCTAACTGTTCAACCTGAGTCAGATCTAGTAAAGGTTGAGGGATTGGGTTTGCCGATACAAATACACTGTCGGCGGTTAACGCATCTTTGCCCTGCTTTACGATTACTTGTTCCATACGCTCAGCCAAAGCTGAAAGCGCGAACACGCATGCAATAATGAGTGTTAAAGCGATGGATACCGGCCATAGCTGACCATGTCGAATCTCTTCGATGCTCCATGAAAACAGTCGTTTGTTCAGTCCGTGTGATGAATTCAATTTACACTTCCTCTATGTGACCGACATGCATTTTCAAGGTTCGCTGGCAACGCTGTGCGAGTTTAGGGTCGTGCGTGACGAGAACAAGCGTGGTGCCGTGCGATGAATTGAGTTCAAACAACAACTCGACGATTTTCGCTGCCGTTTGTTGGTCTAGGTTGCCCGTTGGTTCATCGGCAAACAAAATTTTAGGCTTAATCATAAACGCACGAGCCAATGCGACCCTTTGTTGTTCGCCACCTGACAGTTGAGACGGCAAGTGATCAAGCCTATCTTTCAAGCCCACTGATTCAAGCAGAGCCGTCGCGCGTTCGATGTCTTCGTCTTCACCTTTCAATAAACAAGGTAGCGTGACGTTTTGCAACGCAGAAAGGCTTGGGATCAATAAGAAGCTTTGGAAAACAAATCCAACGGATTCACTGCGGATTTTGGCTCTCGCTTCATCATCCAGCGGTGATAGAGGTTGACCTAACAAACTGATTTCACCAGAAGTTGGCACATCGAGCCCTGCAAGCAGTGTCATTAACGTGGATTTACCCGCACCTGAAGTACCGACAATCGCAACCGTTTCACCCTCACGAATATCGATATCAACATGCTCTAAGATTGTTAAATGTTCTTGATTAGTAGACACTGTCTTGGAAACAGCTTCTGCTTTTATGATGGATGTATGCATGACTCGACTAATTTCCTTTTTATTTTTTATTTTATTTTCAACCGCTTCGTTAGCTCAAGGCCCTACGTCAGCTCAAGTTTCCAAGTTATTGGTACTTGGCGATAGCCTAAGTGCGGGCTACAACATGGATATCAAGCAAAGCTGGCCAAGTTTGTTGCCAGACGCATTGGAAAAACATGATAAAACCGTGAACGTGGTCAACGGCAGTATTTCTGGTGACACAACGGGCAATGGCTTAGCGCGTTTACCGCAACTGCTTGAAGAACACGCCCCAGACACCGTTCTTATTGAACTCGGCGCGAATGATGGACTGCGTGGCTTCCCACCTAAGCTTATGTCTGCGAATCTGGACCAGATCATCGAGCAAGTAAAAGCTGCGGGTGCAAAACCAATTATGATGCAGATTAAAATCCCACCTAACTACGGCAAACGTTACAACGAACAATTCGAGTACGTTTTTACATCGCTGTCTGATCAACAAGACGTGCCACTTTTGCCCTTTTTCCTTGAGCACATCATCCTCAAACCTGAGTGGATGATGAACGATGGACTGCACCCAAAACCAGAAGCTCAACCTTGGATCGCTGAATTCGTCGCCGAAGAATTATATCAGTATCTTTAAGTTTTAATGGTCTAGCTCAATAAATTTTACACAGCTTTACGTTAGCCTGAGTGCATATCACCGTTAACTGTAAGGTTATTTATGCTGATCGAACCTATTATCAAGGGTGTGGTAGCCAAAAGCGCTCACCCTCTTGGCTGTAAAGAAGCCGTCAAACAACAGATCAAATTTGTTAAGAGTGCGCCGCAAATCAAAGATGGCCCGAAACGAGTCCTGATCATCGGCGCATCCTCTGGCTTCGGGCTTGCCGCTCGTATCGCCCTTACCTTTGGCGGTGCTAAAGCAGACACCATCGGCGTCTCATTCGAGCGCGGTCCTAATGAAAAATCCTTAGGCACTGCAGGTTGGTACAACAATATCTACTTCAGAAAAGAAGCCGAACGAGAGCAGCGTACTGCGATCAACATCGTTGGCGATGCCTTTTCACAAGAGACACGCTCCCAAGTTGTCGAAGCCATCGAAACTTACTTCGAAGGTGAAGTGGATCTGATTATCTACAGCCTAGCCGCTGGCGTTCGACCGAAACCAAATTCCGAAGACTTCTGGCAATCTGCGATCAAGCCAATTGGTGAAAGCGTCACTGGCGCGACGATATCTCTTGAACACGATCATTGGGTAACCAACACGCTTGAAGCAGCGACCGAAGAAGAAGCCGAAAGCACACTCAAAGTCATGGGTGGCGAAGATTGGGAAAACTGGATAGATGAGCTGATTAATGCTGAATCTATTGCCCCAGGCTGTAAAACCATCGCATTTTCTTACGTTGGTCCGGAAGTGACGCATCCTATCTACTTAGACGGCACTTTAGGTCGCGCTAAGATCGACCTTCATCAAACCAGCCATGCACTTAATCTTGAGCTAGCTAACTTTGATGGCAATGCTTACGCGACCGTGTGTAAGGCATTAGTCACCAAAGCGAGCGTATTCATTCCGGGTTTAAGCCCCTACTTGCTTGCTTTATATAAAGTGATGAAAGAGAAAGAAACCCACGAAGGTTGTATCGAACAGATGCAGCGCTTGTTTAGCAGCAAACTGTATGGTCAGGAAAAAGTGCCACTTGATGGTGAACGACTAGTGCGAATGGATGAATGGGAACTCGATCCAGAAACCCAAGCTCATGTGACAGAGTTACTTGAAGCAATGGATGAAAACAACTTCCAATCAATCGGTGACTATCAAGGTTTTAAAGAAGAGTTTTTACAGTTGAACGGTTTTGCTCAACCATCGATAGACTATAAACAGAAACTTAACACTCAAGATTTTATAAAGTTAAAGCCTTAATCGAAACTTATCTCATTACTGAGACCCAGATTCATATTTGAAAACCTCTGCAAAATTGCAGAGGTTTTTTTCTGCAACTTTTCTTATACTTAATTAACGTAATGTTCACAGGTTATTTGGTTTCATCATAATTAACACAGGATGTGTTGATGCATTAAGCATAATTGACTCGGAGTCATATGAAGAAAATTAAAACTCTAGATTTAGACATCCCAGACGACATGAAATCCGGTTGGCAAAATATTGTCGACTTGCTGGCTCAGATCACTGAGGTCCCAGCGGCTCTCATCATGCGTGTCCACAGCAACTCCATCGAAGTTTTTTCAACCAGCCGTAGCGAAAATAACCCCTATACCCAAGGCGACTCAGAAACATTAGGCAATGGCTTGTATTGCGAAAAGGTAATGGAATCTCAGCAAAACCTTGTCGTTCCTAACGCCTTGGCTGACCATGAATGGGAAAACAACCCCGACATCAAACTTGGTTTGGTCTCTTATTGTGGTATTCCGTTACTTTGGCCGAATGGCGAGCTGTTCGGTACGATCTGCATCTTAGATTCTAAAGAAAACCACTACACATCTACCTATATCAAGCTACTCGAAAGCTTTCGTACTTCAATCGAATCTCAACTCAAGACTTTGTTTCAGCACGCGAAACTGACTCAGATGAATGAAGAGTTAAAAAACCGCGTTTACACTCGAACTAAAGATCTCGCGAGCCTGAACTACTCACTCAACCAAGAGATTGATAAGCGCAAAGCGGCTGAACAAAAAATCAATTTCCAGAAGAACCACGATCTTGGTACCGGATTTTTGAACCGCAACGCGTTTGAATCTCGCTTAAACCAAAGGTTGTCTACACAGAATAGACTGACCGATTGTTCCTACGCTGTCATTCATATCGGTTTTACCAATGGTCGACGTATCCAAGCACGTTACGGTTATAACGCATTAGACCAAGTGCTGGTTGAATACCGTCAGCGAATCGAAAGCATCTCCGATGTTGAAGTTTTCACGGCACGCCCTACTTCTATTGACCTCGTATTGGCGTTCAGCGTTAAGGATTTACAGCATCGCCTCGAAGAACTGTGCAAGAGTTTGGTCAATGTCGGCCATTCAGAGTTCGCGATAGATAATGACAAGGTTCATTTGCATACTTTTATTGGCATTGCGATAACTGACAACGAAGACGATGCTGAAAGTGCGCTGCAAAAGTCGTCGGAAGCGATGCTTGCCTGTAAAGACTCGGGGCAAAAGTTTGCTTATTACTCCCAGTCACATACCGAAGAACAAAGTCATCTGAATAAGATTGAAGGTTATTTATTACACGCGGTTCGTAATGATGACCTGATGCTCTATTTCCAACCGAAAGTCTGCCCACTCACCCATCGCTGGGTTGGCGCAGAAGCGCTGTTACGGTGGAAGCACCCTGTTCTTGGTGACATATCAAACGAAACTTTGATTCACATGGCAGAACAGAATGGTTTGATCTTCGAGGTTGGCAGCTTTGTGTTGCGGAACGCGATTGAAAAAGCCAAAGAGTGGTCACAATACGTCGATGATTTCAAAATGGCGGTTAATGTGTCTGCCGTTCAACTTAAAAACGTGCATTTTGCCGAGCAAGTTATTCACCTCTTAGAAACCTATCACCTTGAACCGCACTTTTTAGAGCTCGAAGTCACTGAAAGTTGCCTAATCGCTGATGAAGTGGTGGCAAAGAACACCTTGGAATCTCTACATGATATCGGTGTTACATTGTCACTTGATGATTTCGGTACCGGCTACGCCTCATTCAGTTACCTCAAGAAGTTCCCATTCGACTCGATTAAAATCGATAAGAGCTTTGTCGACCAAATGTTGAACTCAAGTGAAGACAAAGAAATTGTTCGTTCTATTGTTCAAATTGCTAAAAAACTCGACTTAAAAGTCACCATCGAAGGCATTGAGTCAGAAGTTCAGGAGCAATTCATCGTTGAAGAAGGTTGCGATGTTGGACAAGGTTACCTCTACGGAAAGCCTATGCCCGGGCAAGAATTCGAACATAGCTTAGTCAATCAAAACTATTTGGGGTCAACTCGTTACGCTTAAAGCGAAAAAGAGCAGTTTGTTTTGGATTTAGGCCTACTTTCTCTTTACTCTAAAGGTGGTGATTTTTATAATCGCCGCCTTTCTGTTTTTATCTTCCCTTTATATAGGCATTCCTCGTTATGGATCAGTTGACTGCAAAGCTTAAAAAGCTCGAAAAACAAAACTTCCGCGCATATCAACAAATTAAAGGTCAATACGACTTTGCTGATTTCGAATTACACATCGACCACGTTCAAGGTGACCCGTACGCATCTTCTTCACGTTTTCGCGCAACACGCGCTTGGTCGTTAACAGGGTTAGGTTGGCTGAAAGAAAAGTCTTACGAATACCAAGTAGCAGCGCGTGATTTTATTGCACGTAGCTTCTCTGAATTTGCTAAGCAAGAAGCGACTGTGTCTATCGCACTAACAGGTCAAACTGTTTTAGATAACACATCAGTGGTTTTCACCGAGTACGGTATCGAAATCCGTTTTCGTATCAACTTACCTGCTGATGGTCGTAGCATTCTTGCAAAGAAAGCAATCAACATCATTACGTTCTATTTGCCTAAGTTTATTCGTCGCGCAAC
Organism: Vibrio sp. Evd11; assembly: GCF_900382755.1. Taxonomy (NCBI): domain Bacteria; kingdom Pseudomonadati; phylum Pseudomonadota; class Gammaproteobacteria; order Vibrionales; family Vibrionaceae; genus Vibrio; species Vibrio sp. Evd11. The sequence continues at coordinate 25,127 of NZ_OSDX01000014.1, read as the reverse complement.
GCTTGAACGCGAACTCAACATCGAAGCGATGATTAAGCATTGTGAAGCTGTTGAAGACCAAGACGCATTGCGCGCTCAATTGGAAGAAAACAACCTAGCGGCATTCGTTGCAAACGGCAGCGTATTACCTCGTATCGCAGGTAACTGTGATTTACCAATGAAAGGCGCGGTTCCTTTCCTAGCACCAGAGTCTTTGAGTGTTACCTTAAACACACCAAACCAAGGTGATGTGACCGGTTTAGGCATTCCTAAAGGCATCACACTGATCGTTGGTGGTGGTTTCCATGGTAAATCTACACTACTGAACGCCGTTGAACGTTCTATCTATAACCATATTCCAGGTGATGGTCGTGAAGGCATCGTGACGGCGACTGATACGATGAAGATCCGTGCTGAAGATGGCCGATGCGTGCACAACTTGAATCTTTCAAACTACATCAACCATTTACCAATGCAGAAAGACACGTCTGATTTCAGCACACAAGATGCATCTGGTTCAACTTCGCAAGCAGCGTGGCTACAAGAATCTATTGAAGCGGGCGTACAAACACTCCTTATCGATGAAGATACGTCAGCGACTAACTTCATGATTCGTGACGAGCGTATGCAAGCGCTAGTATCAAAAGGGGCTGAGCCTATCACTCCACTTGTTGACCGTATTGGCCAACTTCGCGAAGAGATGGACATCTCAACTATCGTGGTAATGGGTGGTTCTGGCGATTACCTAGACGTGGCTGACACTGTGATTCAAATGCACGACTACCAAGCGGTAGACGTAACTGAAAAAGCACAAGAAGTGATCGCTCAACACCCTACTCAACGAACTAACGAATGTGAGACCGCATTAGAAACGTTTGTTCCTCGTTCGTTAAACCGCGCAGCACTGATGAACATTCTTACTGACGGTAAGTTCCGAGTTAACGCGAAAGGCAAAGAGTCACTGCGTTTTGGTAAGGAATTCGCGGACCTTTCTGCATTAGAGCAGTTAGAGTCAACTTCAGAAGTAAACGCGATTGGTTGGGCATGGTTCCAGTTTGCACAAACTCCAGGTTGGTCAAACAATCCTGCTAAAGAGTTTAGCGCTATCTTAAGCGATGAGTGGCACGTGAACATGCCAAACTACGGTGACTTGGCGAAACCAAGAGTATTGGATGTAATGGCCGCTCTAAACAGAATGCGTAAATCTCAGTTCAAACCTTCGAACTCCAACTCGAACTAATATCTCGCGTTAAGTTAACCTTATCTTGTATTACGGCTCTCATTTATGAGGGCCGTTTTTTTCGTTCAATTCCTATATTTCTATCTGATTCGGCCACTCTTTACGTAACTACATTGTTGGTCAGCGCTTTAATCATAGAAATCCCCAAAAACATGACACAGCTTTTACAAAACTATGGCGATATTCAGATAAAGTTCCGACTCGATAGGTGTAACTAAATGTAACAGACCCTTGAGGCTTCAATGAATCATAAACGCGTTAAGATGCGTGACCATAAAATCGAAGTAAACTTATTCAAAAACCGTGTAATCGTGGCGTTTTGTGGGATCTTACTGTTCACTCTCGTCTTAGTCGCCAACCTGTACCGACTTCAAGTCGACAATTTTGAAAGCTATCAAACTCGTGCGGATGGCAATAGAATCAAAGTATTACCTATCGCGCCAACTCGCGGGCTAATTTACGATCGTAATGGTGTGTTGCTTGCCGAGAACAAGCTTGTATTTAATCTGACGATGATTCCCGAGCAAACAGATGATGTCGATACCATGCTCGCCAAGCTAGACAAATACATCCCGCGTGATGTTGAGCAGATCGCTCGATTCAAAAAACGTTATCACAACACGCGCCGTTTCAAATCTGTCACTATATTAGAGAACCTAAGTGAAGAAGAGATTGCTAAGTTCTCGGTGCACCAGTACCAATTCCCCGGCTTATCGATTGATACGAACTTAAAACGTTTTTACCCAAATGGAGAGGTGCTGACACATGTCTTAGGGTATGTGGCACACATCAATGATAGTGACCTAAAGAAGCTAGAAGAAAAAGGCATCGAAGCGAATTATCAAGCGACTACTATTATTGGTAAGCTCGGTGTCGAACGCTATTACGAAGATATCCTACACGGAACCAAAGGCTATCAAGAAGTTGAAGTAAACAGCCGCGGCCGCGTCGTAAGGACGATCAAATACGTTCCCCCTGTCGCAGGCAAAGACATCGTGCTTAACATCGACCTTGATTTGCAAAAATACGTTTTCAAGCAACTTGATCACCGAACCGGAAGTGCGGTAATTCTCGATCCGAAAGACAACAGTGTACTGGCGATGGCATCTAGCCCAAGTTATGACCCTAATCTATTTGTCGACGGCATTTCGAGTAAGAATTATCGAACTCTACTCAATGACCCTGCCCACCCGTTGGTTAACAGAACAACTTTGGGCGTTTATCCCCCAGGTTCAACGATAAAGCCCTTCATGGCTGTTGCAGGTTTGCAGGAACATGTCATTTCCGAAAATACGATTCGCAATGATCACGGTTCATGGCAGATTCCCGGTTCTAAACCTAACTCTAAAGCGTGGAGAGACTGGAAGCGTTGGGGCCATGGTCCGGTGGATGTCACACAAGCGATTGAAGAATCCGTTGATTCCTTCTTTTATCAAACCGCCTTTGATTTAGGGATCGATCGTATTTCAAGTTGGATGAATCGATTTGGTTTTGGTGAACCCACCGGGATCGATATCTACGAAGAAAGTAACGCCAACATGCCAACCCGAGAATGGAAAATGGCTCGTTATCGAACGCCTTGGTATCAAGGTGATACAGTCCCTGTTGGTATCGGGCAAGGCTATTGGACGTCGACTCCTCTACAATTAGCAAAAGCAACGTCTGTTTTAGTCAATCACGGAAAAGTGATGCCTCCACATATCCTAAAGGCGACGTTAGAACACGGAGAAGATTTTGATAAACAGCACGTTGTTGATCCTCAACCTATGCCGTCGATTGAGGAAGTGCCAGACAAAATATGGGATATACCGATTAACGCGATGCGATTAGTGAACCACGGGAGTCGTGGTAGTGGTAGACGTGCATTTAAAGGCGCTAACTATATCAGTGGCGGTAAATCCGGTACTGCCCAAGTATTTGATCTTGCAAAGGACCAGGTCTACAACTCTAAAAAGCTCGCAAGGCACTTACTCGACCATGCTCTGTATACCGCGTTTGCACCTTACGATAACCCGGAATACGTTGCGACAGTGGTAATTGAACACGGTAATGGTGGTTCAAAAGTCGGAGCGCCTTATATCCGAAAAGTGCTCGATTATGCATTTGAGCATAAAAGCGGCCAGAACAAAGATAACTCCTAATACCAAGAAAGCCCCACTCTAGATTCATAGTATGGGGCTTTTTATTTTAGGGTTTCATTAAACGTAGCTAGAAACTCCGTTAGGTTACGAGCTTCTCAATACATGCCATGCTTCGCACAATGTCTGAAACTTAGCCGTGTTGCCCTCGTCCCTATCTGGATGCCAACGTAGTGCGAGGCGTCGCCATCTTTTACGAATCTCTTGTTGAGTCGCATCTAATGGCAACTCAAACAAACTGAGTGCATGGCTTCTCTCCATATCCGTTTCACTGCCACCAACAAACCTTTTGTATCGAGTCCAAAACTCATTCAACAACCTTTTGACTTCACCCTCATTCGCTTCATAGTTAAGCCAGTTGATGTAGTAGTCACGCAATGGATCTTGAAGGTCGATGGTATGAGTGCTGCCATGATAACGGCCGCTCATCAGTTCAATGTCCATAGCTTGAACCTGCAACCAACTGTCTGGATACAATGTCTCTTGCAATTGATAGAGGGCGTTCATAATTAAGAAGTTTTTCTTAAACAGCTCTTTTTCAGGTACGGGATCTAACACTGGTACCAAACCGAGATCTTTGAGGTGTGCCGCCAAGGTATGCACTTTCCATCCACTAGGCTTTTGCTCAAGCACTTCCATAATTGGCCAAAGCAACGGGTTTTCCATATGTGCTTGGAAATTAGGGCTAATATCCTGATGACTTGGTGAATCTGGATTGTCTAACATAATAAAGTGAGCCGTTGCCATATGCATTTGAGTGTCTTATTAATTGAAAGCGATTTACGACAGTTTGTCGAGTTTCAAATCAAATAAACATCAATCCGTTGCACCAGATATACAAAAGGCCAGCATTACGCTGGCCTTCAAGAATATACAGTTCAACTTATATGAACTTTAACTGATTAGATAACGCCAAGCTCTCTTAGACGTTCCATTAGGTATTCATTTGCCGTGTACTTCTCAGACAGAACCACTTCTGGTTTCGGGTGAAGGAAAAGAGGCAAAGAAATTCGAGACTTTTCTTGGCGAGCACCTGATGGGTTGATTACACGGTGAGTCGTTGATGGGAAATAACCACCAGACGCTTCTTGCAGCATGTCACCGATGTTGATGATCATGTTACCGAAATCACATGGCACATCAATCCACTCATCATTCTGAGCTTTAACTTGAAGGCCAGGCTCGTTCGCAGCAGGAAGAACAGTCAGTAAGTTGATGTCTTCGTGTGCTGCTGCGCGGATAGCACCTGGTTCTTCATCACCTTGCATTGGTGGGTAGTGAAGAACGCGAAGCAGCGTTTGTTCGCTACCATTAATCATTTCAGAAAGCGCGATTGAGAACTTCTCTTGTACTTCTTGAGGTGCATGTGCTTCAACCCAACCTAATAGCTCTTGAGCAAAAGCATTAGCACGTTGGTAGTAATCTAGAATCTGTTCTTTTAGCTGTTCAGGAATCTGACCCCAAGGGTATACGTGAAAGTACTCTTTGATGTCTTTTACAGTGTGGCCCTTAGCAACTTCAGACACTGAAGGTGGAAAATATCCATCTTGTGTTTCAACATTAAAGCGGAAGTTCTCTTTCTCTTCAGAAATGAAGAATTGGTACCAGTTCTCGTAAATTGACTCAACAAGCTCTTTTGGGATCGGGTGATTCTTAAGAACACCAAAACCCGTTTCACGTAGAGAGCGAACAAATTGTTCTGCTGCGTCGTCAGCAAGGTAATCGACAGTTTCCAGTTTCATGACTTTTCTTTCTTGTTATGTAGTGATGCAACGATTTTAAGGATCGCTTTGTTGTAAATCAAACTTTTGTGAAACTCTCGCAACCGTTTGTCTAGATACTGGGCGATAACGCTAGTTTTCAACAAATATGGTGATTAGAGCACAATTGAACACTGTTCATTATTGTGTAACTATACATGAAACTTATACAGGATCTGATGATGACAATTACGCCACTTGCTCAAAATAGACCTCTACTCTCACTAACTGCTGTCTATCTTGTTATCTTTCTCTTTTCAGCCTTTGCTCCGTCTTCAAGAGCTGTTTGGATCGCTGAGATTGTCCCTGCTCTCGGTATTCTTGTCGGGATATGGTGGTTATCCACCAAGCTTACCTTTTCAAAGACGGCTTACGTCCTGATGTTCATCTGGTTGGTTCTGCATACGATTGGTGCTAAGTACACCTTCGCTGAAGTACCTTTTGATTGGTTTAATAATCTGATTGGCTCTGAGCGTAATAACTTCGACCGCGTGGCGCACTTTTCGATTGGCCTTTACGCTTATCCGCTCGCTGAATATTTGATTCGTAAGAAATTGGCTCAACCAGTGTTGGCGTGTTTCTTTGCTCTGTTTGCCATCATGAGTGTTGCAGCAGGTTATGAGATTATTGAGTGGTGGTACGCGGAGATTGCAGGTGGTGATGAAGGTATCGCATTCCTTGGTTCACAAGGTGATATTTGGGACGCGCAGAAAGATATGCTTTGCGACACCACCGGAGCAATAGTCTCGCTAGTGATTCTTAAACTTCAAGGTCGAGTCAGAACTTATTAATATTAGCCTTTGAATCTGAACTTCAATACCAGATTTGAAATGCCACACACATTATGTACCGTGGCATTTATTCTTCTCTATTACTTCATTGTTACCTTGCCACCCACAAACTTGTATGCTGGCGTACCTCGAACCAAGGTATCTCGCGCAAATTCAATTCCGCACTTAGGGCATACGCATGGCTCTGTCGTGAAATCTTCGACTATGCGTTCCTTAAAGCACTTTACGAGCGCACCTTTGCCGCCTTTTCGATACTTGAAAAGTTGCGTCTTACATTTAGCGCAGAATATCTCAACCGTTTTGGTCGGTTGTTTCTTGTTAGGTTTAGCCATAGAAGTTAGTGATTGTACTTATTATTTCTTAAGTTTAGGGGCGACAAGAACCAAGCTTATCCCAAGTAAAATGACAGTCGATGAGATAACAAATTGCATGGTAACAGGTTCAGATAACAACAAGACACCGCCAAGTGTCGCGATAACTGGAACAGAAAGCTGTGCAATCGATGCGACGACGGTATTCAGCTTTTTCACCACGTAATACCATAAGCTATATCCCACACCAGAAGCCACTGAGCCCGACAATATTGCGTAAATCAAACCTTGTTCAGTGATGGATATTTGCGATGCCACACTAGGGATAACAAGTAACAGGCTTATTAACACAAGGATCGCCAACGAGCTAAATCCAAAGTTGGCTGTCGTAGATTGCAACGCGTTTGTGGATTTCTTACCCGCCAATGTATAAATCCCCCAGCCAACTCCAGCCAGAGTCATCAATATGATGGAGGTTATATCTGGCGAACTTGTCGATTCCGTCGGCATGAGTAAGTAAACGAGCCCAGAAACTGACAACAAACAACCACACCACTCTAACAATGACATTCTGTTGCCAGCTAACAGGTGTGCGGCAATCATCGTGAATTGAACCGCGACAAACAGGACCAAAGCACCAAGCCCCGCCCCTAGCGTTAAATAGGCAAACGAGAAGCCGAACATGTAAACAAGTAACGCCACTATGGCAGTTAGATCAAACTGAGAACGAACCTTGGTATACGTCGATGTGTTGTTGACCGTTTTATCTTGTTTGCGCTTAGCGCTTGAAGATAAGGTTAATAAAATCAACAGGGCAAACGCACCCGATATGATACGCACGATCGAGAAACTCAAAGGATCAATCGTTTGATCCATCAAAGCCCAACGACACAACACTGAATTGGCAGCAAATGCCACCAGCGTAATAAATATGATAATCACCGTTTGCATCGTGTTGTCCTAATCAAGTTATCTCTGGTTTCAATCAACGTCAGGTTTAACCCAAACTTGGCTAAAGTCGAACCAACCGAGTGCATTACACTTTGCGTTCTGCAGCGTACCGCATTGGTCTTTGTTTACACCTAGCCAACAGTGGAACATCGGGATCAACTGATTGCTTTGCACAAGTTGCTTACCTAATTGTCTTGCTGGGAATTGCTCAAACTCGCCTGAACGCCAACGATCAATCATGTGACACCATTGGTCGAAGTCTTCTGCTGGGCTGGATTCATCAAGAAAACTGTAATCCATTAACCAACCGGCCAGCGCATCATCTCTATTGTTGGCAATCCCCATTGGGTTAATCCAAATATCAACATTGTCGGCGTGTGGAGGATCCGTTTCGTAACCGAAAAGCTCGACATCAACATTATATTGCTTCAACACAGTGACGATTGCTTTAGCGAGCGTTGGAAACATCGGATGTTGGCATTGATACGCCAATCTCACGCTTGGTTTAACGCTTGCTGGTGGACAAACTGGCGTTTTTAACTTGATGTCATACCAACCCGGTTTGATTCCGTAAGCATGCAGCACACCCAAGTCGATAACCGTCTCTTTCGGAATATGCACAAACAGATCTGAAGCGTTCAAAGCATTTGATAAAAACTCTGCCCATGCTGGATCTTGTGCGATACCCTTCTTTCTATTGAGTAGTAAATACGTACAGCCCGGATCAAGTTCAACTTCATCGCTGTCACCACGGTCTGCCATTACCGGTTTAGAAAGGCTTGGGTAAACCATTGATGAATAAGCCTCATCGACCACCCAAACTTCAACGCGATCAATCAGCGGCCTAAAACCAAAGTATCCGTTGAAAGCCGTTAACACCAGTTGCTTCTCATCGTTCTTTTCAATGCGATAAGGGCCAGTACCAATCGGTCGAATATCGTAGTCTTCACCACGTAAAATCATCGGCAAGGTCACTTTAGCGACCGATTCGGTAAGCGCGAGTGGGAAGTACTTATCTGGACGCGTTAGAAAAACATCAACCACGCAATTGGCCGGTGATGAGACATCTTTAATATGTGAGAACATATTGAGCGGTTCGAGCAAAAGAAGCGTATCCACAACGTGGCTTGTTAACAGCGGTTCTCCATTATGAAAACGAACGCCCGGCCTTAGAAAGAATCGCCATTGGTAATCGTTAATCTTTTGCCATGAATGAGCAAGATCAGGCTGCAGCTGATCGTTCTCATCGAGGCGCGTTAACCCACTGAACACCTGACACGTGATGTGCTGCTCAGATCTTCGCATTGATTTCGTTGGGTTAAGCATGGAAAGTGGACGGTAGTAAGGCAAACGAATAACTTGTTCACCTTCTTGATACTGTACGCCCAAGTAATTTTGAATAACTTGAGTAAGCTTGGCTGCATTGTGGTCAAGTACCGACAGTGCTTGGCCAATTTTACCTTCTTCTAAGTAGCGGCGTGCTAGGTTTTCGCTTACGTCACAGCGATTCTGCTTAAAGATAAGCTGAGACAACTTACCTCGACCCGCTGCGGGTAACCACTCTACCCAACCCTCTTCTTCGAGTTTGTTAAGCACCATTCTGGCATTACGACGCGTACAACAGAGCACATCTGTTATGTCGTCGAGCTGAACATCAGAATCTTTACCATCGAAATATTCGAACAGGGTTTCAAATTGAACGCGAAGTCTTGGGCTACTCATAAAGAGGAAAACTTATTCAAAGGATATTGAATTCAGTTTCCCTATTTTATGAGTCAAAATCAATCGAACTTATCAGTTTTTACGAAGAGATTACGAATGTGACTTGATTAAGTGGACTTAATAGAAAGTCAAAAACCGAATTAAATTCAGTTATAACGTATGGTTACATTACATCGCAGCCGATTTCAGTGGCGATATCACGGAGCTGTTGTTCATTGTCTAATTTAATCGACCATTTACATTCTGAACCGTTGGCAGAAATAACGTTTGCCCCTTTTCCGATCAGTTGAATCGCATCAACTTGCGCTTGCAGTGTAACTCTATGCTCACCATCTAAACGAACAACCAACTCATGTGCCGTTGCAATAACTTTTCCACTTTTAAAGGTTATGACCATGGATTTCTCTGACTAAAATAAACAGTTTGTATATGAGGTTAATAAGCTGGGGGTGTAATGATTCCTATCCCCAGCCTTTGCTATCGAATTAGCGTTTGTGCTTCTTCACTGCAATGGTTAAACGGCTCGTACATACCAAGCGTTGACGCTCATCAGTGATGTTTATCTGCCATACTTGGGTGGACACACCAAGGTGAATGGGCTCGGCAGTGCCAATAACAAGCCCTTCACGCATCGAGCGAACGTGGTTTGCGTTAATATCTAGCCCAACGCAATAGTAGCCTTCTGGTACACAGAAATTAGCCGCCAATGAGCCAAGTGTTTCAGCTAAAACTACCGATGCGCCACCATGAAGCATGCCCAGCGGTTGGTGCGTAAAATGACAAACCGGCATGGTCGCCACCAAGGAATTATCGTTGACCTCAGTGTAAACAATGTTGAGGTGCTCAATTAAGGTATTTTTTGAGGTCGCGTTGAAGGTATCTAGGTCAACGGGCTTTTTCCAAATACTCATGTGGGTTCCTTAATTATTGACTTTGTTTGTGCGTAAGCTGCTTTATTTACACGAATGGAGATCTTAACGATAACAATCGTTCTTAAGTACAATAGTTATCTTACAACTATTAGTTATTACGCAAGTTGATGTTAACATGCATAAAAACCGAATACACAGAGGATATTGTATGACGTCATGGATGAAGTTTACCTCGCTTCTCACACTAGCAGGCCTGACCGCATGTAGCGCTTCCCCTACAGGAAGAAACCAACTGCTGCTTTTTTCAGATCAAGATATGTCTCAGCTTGGAGCACAATCTTTTGAGCAAATGAAGAAAGAACAGCCAATCAGTAAAGATGCAAAAACCAACGCTTATGTTCAGTGCGTAGCGAACAGTATTACTCAACACATCCCTAAGCAAGGCTTTAGTGAATGGGAAGTCGTTGTTTTTGATAGCGACCAAGTGAATGCGTTTGCCCTACCTGGTGGAAAAATTGGCGTATATACTGGTTTACTCAATGTTGCAGTTAATCAAGACCAACTCGCAACGGTTATTGGACACGAAGTAGCTCACGTTCTCGCTGACCACAGTAATGAGCGTCTATCTCAGTCTCAAATCGCTAATACTGGCCTATCTATTACTAGCGTCGCGTTAGGCGCATCAGAATACAAACAGTATCAGGGCATGACGATGGCTGCGTTAGGCTTAGGTGTTCAATACGGTGTTGTTCTACCTTATGGCCGAACTCAAGAGTCTGAAGCCGATATTGTAGGCTTAGAGTACATGGCTCAAGCTGGGTTCGATCCAAAACAAAGTGTCGATTTGTGGCAAAACATGGCGAAAGCATCAGGTGGGAACCAACCACCCGAGTTACTTTCTACGCACCCTTCCCACAATACGCGTATCAAAGATCTGCAAGCCAAAATAAAAACGTTACCTCAATCTGGAACATCAAGACCAAATTGCAAAGCATAACCTGATGCTAGATTAAATTCAGAGCCTCAAATACAGAAACGCCCTATCCATATTGGTTAGGGCGTTTTTAGTACATCAAGCTAATGAGTTATTCAGATAGCGTTAACTCTTGAATTATGTACCTAAAATTTGTAACGGTAGGCTGAGTAACTGATCGCCAGTTGATGCAAAGTACCAGATAACGCCGATTAAACTGCTCACTAAGCCCACATACCAAAGGAATGATACGACTTGGCCATATTTGTCTAATGGCAATAAATGACTGTGGTGACGCCCTTTCCATTCGAATAGGATTTCAACACTGCCCATGATCAATAAGAAACCAAATAAGGTTAAGTTCAACTGATAACTCAGCACGACGCCAGCAACCGCTGCTGCCACGCAAAGTACAATACCAAGAACGCTGTTCATTGAAAAACTGATACTTTTCAACACATGACCGCCATCAAGAGGCAAAATCGGCAGTAGATTGAACAGGTTTAACAAGGCATTAAATACCGCAAGCCCAGCAAAGAACATCTCGCCAGTCGCCCAATACAACACCATAAATATCAACGACAATATCAAGCCAAACAATGGCCCCATGATCGAGATAACCACATCTTGCCATCGTGTATTGATCTTTTCGTCGGATAACGCCAAGCCACCTAAGAATGGAATTAAATAGATGCCTTTGGTCTTCATGCCAAAGTATTTCATTGCTCTGATATGACCGTATTCATGGAACATAAGACAAGCGATCAAGGCAAGCGCGAACTGAATTGAAAATAGCCATGAGTAAGCCGCTAAACTCGCAGAGGCAAGTACCACCTTAATTAACTTGGCACTCTTGAGGGCTTTCATACCCAACGACACTAACCCGATTAAGCTAAAACGCTTCTCAGGCTTAGGTGCTACAACGGGAGTTTGTTGCTCAATATCTTTAGTATTGCGATTGCCTTCGGTGATGGTTTGGCCATTAACAGACGCTTTGTACGTCATCTCAAATGGTTGCCATTGAACCAACGCCTCAACGTGACACTGCAACGTTTCTTCTCCAGATCGGAGCGTAAATGTATGCGTTCTCGCATCACCTTGATCTGTCGTTGCATCCAACTGAGAGACCAACGTGTTATCCCAAAATAACTGTTGCCACCCTGCCATTGACCCCTCTAAACGAAGCGGTTTACCAAGAAACTCTATCGCGAGTAATTCCAAACTAAAATTCCAATTTAATGACTTTCTAAATGAACCAACATTATGCCGATTTAGCGATTAGCGGTAAACATAAACAAAGTTGTTACATATTGAGCAGTTGAACACTATTTGTACCAATGAGATACACAATCATTCTGGTCACACCTCCAACCACCAATAAACCATTGATTGTAGTTATATTATTAGTGTTAAAGTCCCGCCCCTTAAAAATATAACTTCACAAAATAACAACTCATTCTTTGACTTTATATGAAATATGAATTTAACATGCCGTTTACATTAGAGCTTAAACACCAACAATGCTCAGTGTGTTTTCAACAATAAGAATGAGATTTGATGCCCTAGGAGGGTCACGGATGAAAACAATACAACGCTCTCTCGTTTCGCTTTCTGTGCTATTTGCATGTAATTCACTTGCGGCTGGTTTCCAAGTTGCTGAGCATTCTGCTTCAGGTCTTGGTCGCGCATTTTCAGGTGAAGGTGCCGTAGCCGATAACGCGAGTGTGCTAGCGAGAAACCCCGCCGCAATGACCCTATTTGATACAGCCCAATTTTCAGGCGCGGTTTCTATCGTTGATCCCGAGGTAGACGTTACTCAAACCAAAATCAATGACAACGACTTCAACCAAAAATCATCAGATGTAGCTCCTTTACAAATTGTCCCTGCTGCTTATTACATTAGTCCTATCAACGAAAAATGGGCTTGGGGGATTGGCATGTTCACGACTTACGGAGTAGCTACTGATTACCCAGATGACATCTATGCCGGTGATCTAGCTGGTGATACATCTCTAGTGTCAGTTAACTTAAACCCCAATATTGCTTACAGAATCAATGAAAGTTTTAGCGTTGGTGCAGGTGTCAACTTCGTTTATGCAGAAGCTGAACTCAACAGGCATAAAGGTAGTCTTGCTGCCGGTGGTTCACCTAGCGATAAACTCATTTCTATGACAGGGGAAACTTTCGCTTTTGGCTGGAATATCGGTGCCTTATATGAACTGAACCAGCACAACCGTTTTGGTTTTGGTTACAGGTCATCCGTTGAACTCGATTTTGATGACGGTGAGTTCACAGATTACACGGGCTTGAAGATGGCGAATGGCGCACCAGGAAAAACCACCGGTCGTTTAGAAATCGAACTTCCTGACATTTTCGAACTATCTGCTTTCCACCAACTAAATGATGCTTGGGCTATACACTACGGTTGGCAGTTAACTAAATGGAGTAAGTTCAAAGAGTTAAAAGCCACTAGTTCAGATTGTAAAAACAATGAGTGTTTCTTAAAGACAGAACATTACGAAGACAATCAGAGATGGTCTGTAGGTGCAACCTATATGGTTAACTCAAATTGGACGCTACGTGCAGGTTTGGCTTATGACGAACAAGCCGGTGAAGCCACACTAAGCATCCCAGATAGTGACCGTATGTGGTACTCAGCAGGCCTAACGTATTCTGTGTCAGAAAATATGACTTTGGATGCCGCGTTCGCATTAGTACAAAGTGAAAGTGGCTCATTTACCGAAACCGATGCGTTAGGAAACAAGTTTACATTTGACGCCGAGGGCGTTGCTTACCTTTCAGCGATACAACTTAACTACACCTTCAACTAACCGTACGGGAATAATTACATGAACAACAAATTTTCTTTATCTCTCGTATGCTCGGCATTACTACTTACGGGCTGTGGGGACAATAGTGAAAGCTCTGGTGATTCAACAGCGGCACCTTATTCAGATGCAATCAACCAATCATTAGCTAGAAGTTCAAAAATTAGCTTCACTCTTCTAGGTAATGAAGCGGATGTTCCTCTTCCTTCGTTTTTCTTGTTCGATACCAACGATCACACTCTAAACATTCCGTTAGATGCAAATTCTACTGGTCTGCTGAATGATCCAAAAGTAGCAATGGGAGAAGCTGATGGTTGGAGTACTATCATGCCATTCACTATCAATGTGAATCTTCCAAGTGATAGGACGCTGAAGAATGATGTCGTAATGATGGGAACGACACCGTATAGCGCACACTTAAATGATGGCGTAAAAGTGGCTAAAGTGGATGTTGATCTGAGCACCGGTGTCATGTCTAACTTTACTGCGCTAACTGCTGGAGTTGACTACTTAGTGGCATCTAGCGATTTTAAGACGATACAAGTTTTACCTCTTAAAGGTTTAGATCCTAGCTCTGACTACATCTATGCACTAACTGACTCAATTGTTGATAGCGCAGATGAACCACTAGGAACATCAAGCTCCTACGCGTCTTTAAAAACGACAGATATAGACCAAGCAGGCTCGCTCGATTTACCACAAAAAATCATCCATCAAGTTGAAGCTTTATTCGCTGGCTATGGTGAAGTGTCAAGTTCAGATGAGATCATCTATTCATCTTGGTTTACTACTGCGTCGGCAGGTAACGTAATGCAAAATACCAAAAACGCGTTAGCACTAGGGTATGAGTCAACCCAATCTCAGATTTGGCAAGGCAGCGCCAACCCGAACAATATTGATGCAGATATGCTCAATAGCCTTTACGAGATAGAAATTGATACTGCGAGCCAAATTCCAAATACCATGGCATTTGATACCGCACTAAGTGTTGATCCATACGCAAAAGTGGTACTGGGAACAGATGGCATTAATACCCTTACCACCAATTATGCTGATTTAAAGTTAACGGGCAGCGAAATCACGGTCTACCGTGCTAAAGTTAAATTGCCGTATTTCCTATCTAATGACACAGAGAACAGTGGTTGGAAAACTCAGCCTTGGCGCAGTGGCATGCCGAGTGTCCTCAAGATCCTCAAAGTTCTAACGTCTGGTTCGGACGCAGACAAAGGTGAAATAGCAAGGCAACTATTTGTACTGGGTATCACTGACCCAGCGACTCAACTACTCGATGCAAACTACCAAAAGAACCTAGTTGGTACGGAGCTGACCTTAGCGGACGGCTCTCAACTGGACCCAGAACGAATATTAACCAAATACAGTGCAGTTCCACAGATTCGCTCTGTTGAAAGCATTGATGTCATTATGTTTATCCCTTCTGGTGGCCCTGTCGGTAACAGCCTGCCAGTACTTCAATACCAGCACGGTATTACCAGTTTAAAAGAGACCAGTTACGCTTTCGCGTTGCAGCATATTGCGGGCGCAATCCAAACCGGCCAGCAACCTTATGCCATTGTTGCGATTGATCAACCGCTGCATGGTCAGCGAGGTCTTGGACAAAATGGAGAAGTCGTGACTACGCCAAACACACCGACTGTGTACATGAACCTTGAGTACTTACCGGTTGCCCGTGACAATATTAGACAAAGTGCGATTGATGGCATTGGTTTGAGGCTTGCGCTCAATAACGGTACTGGTGCACCATTTAGCTCTTTAGATACGAGCAACGTATCTTTGATGGGGCACTCTATTGGTGGCATTACCGGCATTAGTTCTTCAGCAGTAGCCAACACCAAGATTGATGCGAAATTCGGCATAACGGTTGATGACGAACTTGCTTATAAAGCGACAACGTTAGCGAATCCAGGCGGTGGTATCGGTCCATTCTTACTTGAATCTGGCTCATTTTCCGGAACAATAAAGCATACGGTAATAGGTGCTCAAGTCACCGCCTATCAAAACTATTATGCCGTCAATTGTTATAACAAAACGCCGGCGGTTGACGGTGGTGATTGCTTTGATGATTTCTATGCAGCGGTCAGTGACTCGAACGCAAGTGATGAACAAAAACAAACAAAAGCCGTTGTTGATGCAACGCTCACGTCATTCACTTATGCGGCGCAAACCGTGTTAGACAATGTTGACCCGATTAACATAGCGACACTTATGTCTGGCCCTGTACTTGGCATACAAGCAGAAGGTGATGAGACAATACCTAATACGACTCAACTGCCTACAGCTGGCACACAAGCTCTGTTTAGCAAACTTGAGTTAAAGAACAGTGTTAATCATTCTACAGGCCAATTATTGGCGTCTTACTTTGCTCGCACTTCATTTGCTGAGCATAGTACTGTGATTGCACCACAAAAATCTCACCTACCTGCCGAAGACGACAGTGCCGCGCATGAAGAAATGGTGTCACAAATTGTGCAATTTAATCTCACCCAAGGTAATGCAACGGGTAGCTTAGTCGTTAACCCTGCACTGCTTGATGCAACGATTGATTAGCAACAAGTAACTAATGATTAAAAGGCAAATAGCCCAGATCATTAAGCCAAGTTATAACTTATTCATGCCAGCCTTCCCGCTGGCATTTTTGTCTCTGTCGTTCGAACAAATCCCCTAGTTAACCGTTTGCATAAACCTTTAAAACACAAATGGTTGATCTCAGCTAAAATTAATCAAGACAGAATACCGTACGACCTCTTTCTTTATTGTAAATAAAGTGGATAATAGCCCCGTAATTTAATACCTAATAAATGTGAGTCCATTATGTCTTCTGAAGCTACGATGCTAGAACGCTGCCAATCTAAATGTGAACTATGTGGTTCTGATTCTTCTCTTACTGCATACGCAGTGCCGCCACACAGCCACGTAACAGTGGATCACGGCATCATGGTATGTGACAAATGTCTTGGTGAGATCGACGATCCTAAAGATATCAACCACTGGCGTTGCCTAAGCGACAGCATGTGGAGTCAAGAAGTGCCAGTTCAAGTAACTGCATGGCGTCAACTTACTCGTCTGAACTCTGAAAGCTGGGCTCAAGACGCGCTAGACATGATGTACCTTGAAGAAGAAACGTCAGTTTGGGCACAAATAGGCATGTCTGCTGATGATAAGCCTCTTGATGTGAACGGCGTTGAACTTAAAAAAGGTGACGACGTAACAGTAATCAAAGACTTGCCAATCAAAGGTACTAACCAAGTGATTAAGCAAGGTACTGTTATCCGTGGTATCAGCGTTGGTGACGATCCTAAGCTTGTTTCTGGTAAAACAAACGGCGGTCAATCAATGTACGTAATCGCTGAGTTCTGTCGTAAGAAGTAATCTTACGGTAAGAAAGTGATAGAAAACGAAAAGGCGCTGATTAGCGCCTTTTTTACACCTGAAATTCTTACAACTTGAAGCTATCAATAAGGTGCTCTCGATAATTCTTGATGACCGACACCAAAGAACCTTTTATTCCGCTGATTTGTTTTGAGTGCGGACACCATAATGCAAAGCCAAACTTGAAACCTTCTACCATTTGTTGGGAACGAATAGGTTCTATCGAATACTTTGAAAACTCCAAATCAGTAAAAAATGCTTTAGGTAACAATGACCACCCCAACCCTTCTTCGAGCATTTTGATAATCAAAACCAGTTGGTCGATTTCTTCATAATCAGAGCTCACAATAATCTTTTCTGACATCCCTTCTTCAATCAAAGATCTCAATACAAACTGCTTCGAATTGCGGAGTGCCACAAGGACTTCATCTTTGCTCAAGGTAGATAACTCTCCACCTTTTTGCGCAAATGGAAAGAATTCGAAATGCCCTAGAAAAGTGGCATCTAAACTGTGCATAGCACGGCTATCATGAACATTAACCAAGCCAAAGTGGTAATCGCCAGTCTGTAACCCTACTTTAATTTCTTTCTTATTCTTGACGAGGAAATTTACTCTCATCATCGGAAAGTCGTGTTTTAACTGCTTACGAATATCCACCAGCACACGTTGAGGAATCACACTAGAGTAAGCAATCGTAATGTTTTCTAATCCACCAGAGGACAGGCTCAACGCAACCTTGTCAAAAGTTCTAGCTTGTTCAATCGTCTGTTTCGCGTAGTGATAAAGAAGGTGCCCGTCGTCGGTTGGCTCGACAGAGCGGCCAACTCTTTCAAAAAGATTGACTGCGAGATGATCTTCCAAGTTAGTAATAACTTGTCCAATAGTCGTTCTGTGCTTGTTAAGCTTTACTGCTGCTTTACTAAATGACTGTTGCTCATAAACGGTCACAAACGCGAGAAGTTGTTCAATACTAAAATTCATTCGATCGCACTGGCTTTCTTGAGTATCTCTTTAAGTTATCACGAAATGCTCTGTTTGCACTTTTTGAGGACAACAAAGACAAATCAGATCGACTATACGAGCGTGATCTGTCTAATTTGTAATCATTACCCATCTATACAGACCATAGTTTCCTGTTTTTGATGGATCCAATCCTCTATAAGCGATTATCCAAATTGTGCCAACTGCTTTATCGTTCTGCCTATCAGAACGAATAGAGAACAAGACCATGAACACAATGCCACATGAACTCGTGTGGGGTGAAATCTACTTCCCACCGCTGTTACTGGTTATCGCGCTCGCTTATATGCTGACGATTTTGACGGGTTCAATAGCAACCAAGTTCGGACTGCACAAATATGTCGCCTTTCCTGCATTAGCAGAAATAAGTCTAATTGTGATTTTTACTGGCGTGATTGGCCAATTCATTCCCTTCTTATAAGGCCTTACCTTGATAAAACGTTACCTCATCACATTACTATTATTTGTTGCTGCAGGCTCTGTGGTTTATAGCTATTACCAATCTTATACAAGTAACCCTTGGACGAGAGACGGGCAAGTCAGTGCCTACATAGTGTCTATTACTCCTCGTGTCACCGGACAAATCATCAAAATCCACGTAGATGACAACTCTCAAGTGTCTAAAGGCGATCTACTTTTTGAGATCGACCCTAGTATTTATAGAGCGGCTTACAACAAAGCACTAGCGACACAAAAACAAGCGCTTGCTCTACTTGCGAAAGCAAAGAATGAAGAGCAACGTGCAGCGAACCTAGAAAAGAGAACCCCTGGTGCCGTGCCCGTTTTAACGTTGAACAACTTAAGCAATGCTGTTGAAACTTCATCAGCGAATGTTCAAGTAGCCAAAGCCAATGTTGAAGAAGCACATTTGAATCTCGAATTTACCAAGGTCTATGCGCCTACCAACGGATACATTACTAATTTTAACTTACGTGTTGGATCGCAAGTGGTTGCCAACTCACCTGTGGTTGCGTTGATCGATGAGGATAGCTTTTGGATTGAAGGTTATTTTAAAGAAACCGACCTTGTTGGGGTCAATCCACAAGACAAAGCGTTTGTCACTCTCATGATGCACAACAACGTCCTGTTGAAGGGTCACATCAAAAGTATTGGATTTGGTATTGCTAAACAAGATGGCAGCACTGGCAATGATCTTCTACCTAACGTGAACCCAAACTTCCAATGGATTCGTCTTGCTCAGCGTATTCCGATTAAAGTGAAGTTAGATAATGTGCCTGAAGACCTACAACTTCGTGTCGGGATGACAGCTTCAATCAAAATTATCAAATAGTTGGATGGCTTTTATGTTCAATGCATCAACCAAAGAAGCAATTAAAGCGGCGCTCTCAATCGTTATCGCAATCTGCCTTGCGCTGTGGTTTCAATGGGAGAAACCTTATTGGGCTGCAATAGCGGTTGCCGTAATGGCATTGAACGAGAGTTTTGCTCATTCAATCAATAAAGGCCACAACCGTTTAATGGGCACCTTATTAGGAACTGGTTATGCCTTTTTCTTGATCGCGATGTTTTCGCAAGATCGTTTTCTGTTCCTGACGTTTTTTACCTTGTTTCTAGGAATATGTATCTTCATGTCGAGTGATGAAAAGTATGGGTACATCTTTTCAATAGGATTCGCTGTGTGTTCCATCATCGCGAGTATGGGTGGTTTCGATAGTCAGGTGACGTTCTACTTTGCGGTATTACGGATACAAGAAACTCTGCTCGGCGTGATAACGTTCTCTATTGTGTATCGCTTAATTTGGCCGGTAAACACGGAACAAAACTTTGTACAGCGCTTTGAAGCAAGCAGAGAGACATTGTTAACCGCAATGCGTAACACCGACAGCTTAGATATAGAAGCCTTAGAATCCAACACTGCGAATATTGATAAGCTCTACCAACTGCTAGATTTACCATTAAACGGCAGTTATCACCTTAAAGAGAATATTCATGACTGGCGTTTGAGAATCCATGAAATGGCTCATATTCAGGCTCGACTGCTTGAACTCGCCTCAGATGAACTGACTCAAGCTATTGACTGGATCGCTCTCACCCAAAAAATGGAAAAACTGAAGTTAATCGCGCCAAACCAGTCATTGATTGGTGATGTATCGTATGTGGTCGGTAAGAACCAAGGAGTTTCTTGGCACCACGAACATCGCACCTTTGTTCAACATTTGAATGAGGATGGGAGAAAAGTCTTACAAGGTGTCTCGATGTTCGTAACATCGCTATTGGTTTGGATATATCTACCTGTACCAGGTGGTTTTATCTTCCCAATGATTGCAGGTGTGTTTTCTTCCATGCTACCGACCATGCCACCAAGTGTTATAAAAGATGCTTTTTTCGGTGTGATCGGCACCGGTACCATTATTTTGCTTCAATACATATTTATCATGCCAATGATGAGTGAACTTTGGCAACTCGCACTTTTTTATTTCGTTAATAGCGTAGTGATATGGAAGGCATTCGCAACACCTAAGCTTATGATTCATAGGATACTTGGTATTAACCTGCTCGTCGTGCTTACTTCTGGCGCTCTAAACCTAACGCCGATATACCAGATTGAAACGCCATTGCTTATGTTGACCACGATCCTGATTGTCTTGATGATCGCCAAGCTGTTTACTGACCTCTTTAGAGTAAAGAGCACTGCTTAACTTAAGCGTTAACAAGATCTTTTGAGAACAGAATGACAGACACAAAAAAGCGCAATTAAGCGCCTTTAAAAATCTCTTTTTACCGATTCAATATCAGTTATTTCTTAACCAAACATCTTGGTTTTTAGATGCTTTCTTCTTTTTCTTCTTGCCTGTACCAGCCGGTGGCGCAACGGGTTTTAATGCAGCAACAAGTGCAGCGGTTGCTTCTTTATCCACTTCAAAGCCTTCAATTTGCTCACGCTCAAGACGAATTTTGTTCTTCTTCTCGATGATAGTGAAGTGATGGTAGTCTTCGTGATCGATCAAAGACAATGCTAAACCAACCTCACCCGCACGACCACTTCGGCCAATACGGTGCATGTAGTCTGATGGGCTACGCGGTAAATCAAAGTTGATAACAACTGGAAGCTTTTCGATGTCCAGACCACGAGCAGCGATGTCTGTCGCGATTAGAACATCAATCTCGCCAGATTTAAAATCTTCTAGGATACGAGTACGTGAACCCTGACCTTTATCACCGTGGAATACTTCCGCAATGATACCGCGCTTGTAAAGCTTGTCTGCCAAATGTTCACAGCTGTTCTTCGCATTCACGAAGATCAGGGCTTGGCGCCATTCGTGTTGTTGAATCAGGTGCGCTAACAAAGCTGTCTTGCGGCCTTTTTCGACTTCGAATACTCGCTGAACTAGCGTGCTCGCATTAGCACTTTGAAGTTGGACTTCAATTGGGTCGTTCAGTAATTCGTGAGTCAGCGTTTTAACTTGCTCAGGGAAAGTCGCAGAGAACAACAGAGTTTGCTTCTTGCTTGGCAGAAGTTTCAAGATCGCATCAAGTTCTTCTGTAAAGCCAAGACTCAACATACGGTCAGCTTCATCAAGCACTAACGTTTTTACTTTATCGAGTTTGATAGCGTTGCTTGAGATTAGGTCAAGCAAACGACCCGGCGTTGCCACCAAGATGTCTGTGCCGCCACGTAGCGCTTGCATCTGAGTGTTCACCGATACACCACCGAATACACAAACAGTTTTGATTGCACCGTTGAAATGTACTGCGTAAGACTTAACGCTATCGGCAACTTGCTTAGCAAGCTCACGTGTAGGAACCAAGATAAGGCCAGAAACATAGTTACCTTTGCCCGAACGACGGTCTAAAGGTGCATCTTCATGGATCTTTTGTAACAGTGGAAGTGCAAATGCTGCGGTTTTACCTGAACCTGTATTTGCGCCTGCAATTAGGTCGCGTCCTGCTAACACACTTGGAATAACTTGCGCTTGGATAGGCGTTGGCTGTTGGTATTCAAGCTCGGTTAAACGAGCCATCAAAGGAGAAATTAAGCCAAGATCGGAGAAGTTGGTTGGTGCTGTGGTGTTAGTCATTAATTGCAGGAACTCAAAGCTAAAATAATAGCGCGCTATATTAACGTATTTCATCAGTATTACGTAACTAAATCGCCCGTTTATCCCTTGTTTCAGTGGTTAAGGCCCACCAAAACAAGCAAGAGATGAAGTAAACGGTATTAGAAGTGCTCTAATCATCGTCCCAGCTTCATCTCAATGTCGCTTATCTTATTGGATTGTCACTCGTGTAACACCGTTGCTCTTGCAAAACGGTCATCCTTACAATTTAGTTCAACCACCCTGCTACCGTTTGTTCCGGCACATACGAGTTAGGCTCGGTTAACCACACGGCCACGGCATCTGGCGTGGCGACTAATGGATCAAAATCGACATTGAATTGCCATTTGGATTCGCCGCGTTGGTAACCATCGTAAACCACCACAAAATCATGTTCGAGTTTCTTACCTCTGTTCTCACCTGCTTTAACGCTAGTGACTTCGTTCATCGCCAATAAGGCAAGATGAGCCACATAATCCCCTTTGCCTTCGTAACTTACACTGAACGTATCGCCTTTATGATTGACGGTTAGCTTAGGGTTACTTTGTTGTTGGAGCGAAGGGAGATTTCTATCGAGCCAATTAAAGTAACCACGCCACTCTTTTCCATCAACGATAAAGCCCGGAGTATAAACGCCACTTGTTACTCCATAAGCTTTGTACAAGCGTTGCTTCTGACTGAATGCCTTGCTCGCAAACTTATCTCCCCACCCTAGGTAATCCCAGTAGTCGACGTGATAGGCAAGCGGAATGACTTGTGTCCAAAGATTAGGGTCGTCTTCAAAAGTACTGAGGTAAGCATCAGCAGGCGGACAACTTGAACAACCTTCAGAGGTGAACAGTTCGATAACCTGCGCAGGTTGGCCTTCATTACTCCAGGTTTGTGCAAACGACACAGAGGAATAAAAGCCGATCGGTAAGGCAAGTAAACAGAGTTTAATCAATGGTGGGTTGCATTTGGCGTGTGACATACAGAGATCCTTGTACAAAGCGAATTTACTGGCGCTCAAATACAGACCGTTATGCCTAAATCTTTCTTTCAGGTGATGAGTTTCTTTCAGGTGCTTAGTTTGCGAAGGGATAGAGTTTATTGCAGATACAAAAACGCCAGCTTCAGAAGCTGGCGTTTTCTTAAAATTCTATATTTTACATGTTAACGCTAAAATTAACGGTTAATACCGATATCGCGTTGCATGTGACCAGATAGGTCGCTTGCGTAGTAACTACGTGGAGAGTTGTCTACGAAAAGAATATCGAAAATGTGTGCAATCAATCCTTTGAAGTTAACCGAGTAGGTCTTCTTATCCATAGAGTTAGGAACAGCGATAGTATTCATTTGCATTGCTTGAGCCATGATTGCCTCTCTATAAATTTGTTTATGTGGTTCGTTCTGATGACAAGAATAATAGGTGATCTTTTGCAGGTTAAAAAATGACTAAAATTAGATATTCGAATTAGTTTTTCTAATAAAACAAACCATTAACAACCCTAAGAAATACATATGCACAATGGGTGAGTATAAATTCAACATGATGCAAAAATCATGCATTTAGTACAAATAACCCCCAAACAAAAGTGGCCAATGTCACAAAAATTTTACATAAATAAATTTCCCACTTCATCGACCACGTATCCCTTATCGAGTTTTCGATAAGTTATATTTGTTTTAATTTACTTGTTCAATGTCTGGCTTCTTTGCATAAATCGACGCTATAACCGCAATCGTCATAGTAGAAATCAGTACTGCTAACGACCAATACGTTGGAATAGCCCATTCGCTGTCGACCAGTAGCATTTTCACGCCAATGAAGACCATGATGAACGCCAATGCTGGCTTCAAGTAGATGAACTTATCCATCATGCCTTGCAGCACAAAGTACAGAGAGCGAAGGCCAAGTAATGCAAATACGTTTGCAGCAAGTACCAAGAACGGTTCTTGTGTCACCGCAAAGATAGCTGGAATCGAATCCAGTGCAAACATCACGTCCATGACGGCAATCGCGCCAATCACCAACATCATTGGAGTGAACGCCCATTTAACGCCCTGTTTAACCATTAACGCAGGACCATGGAAGTCCTCGGTGACAGGCATAATTTTACGAAGTAACTTCTCAGGCAGTGTGTTAACACTCTCTTCTTCGCCCTTGTCTAACGCCAGTTTGATACCTGTACCAATCAAGAACGCCGCAAACACGTAAAGCACCCAGTGGTATTCAGCCAACAACTGCGCACCTAATGCGATCATAATTGCACGAAGCACCAATGCACCGATTACTCCCCAAAGAAGCGCACGCGGTCTTAGATGCTCTGGAACTTGGTATTGAGCAAAGATCATCGCGAATACAAACAGGTTGTCTACGCTCAATGATTTTTCTAACAAGTAACCGGTAATGAATGACACCGTTGCTTTTTGTGCGGTGTAGTCACTATTTGGAGCATAGATGTCCCAAAATAGGTAGATAGAACCTGCAAACAAAAACGCGAGTACGAACCAGAAAACGCTCCAAATTGCCGCTTTCTTAATGGTTACACTGCCACCACGAGTTTGATAGATATCAATAGAGACGAGAATTACTGTCAGCAGGAAAAAGCCCACATAAGTCGTCATGATTGGCGATGAAAAAAAGGATTCACTATTGGTAGATAATAGAGATTGAGTTGAGTTCATTATTCCTCCGGGCGGAAGAACTGTACAAAGACCTTCCGCAAACAAAGCATATCAAGCTCCATTACGGATCTTGACTGTGATTGCGTTGGTCTCGTTGAAGTGAAATATGGGATTTCACCTTTACATACCGGATAGACTCTTGGCCTAACGAGATGACGATATGTAAACTTGCGCTAACTACTCCCCAAACGCGTGGATAATATTCCCCTATTTATGTTTCGTCTAGATAAATTTGTTCTAAAAAAGAAAAAAGGAGCAAAAGCTCCTTTTTCTATTACCGCTGTTTTATCAAAATGACACACACATTGATTCTAAGAATACCACTCACGTGTTCACCCTAGATGAATGCTTAGTGATACTTGAAACGAATGATATTTATTAGTCTCCTAAAAGGTTAAAACCACCGACTTTAGTCGGTCAGCTTTAGCT